>NZ_QTYG01000005.1:0-99957 GCF_003462045.1 Ruminococcus sp. AM31-15AC
TTTCAGCAAGAAGATATGTCCCTGCAGCAAAAACTGCGGTCATGATGAACATAATAGCAAAATAAACAACGTATTCTCGTGCAGGTATTCCCCAAAAATTCATATAACCCGTTTCATTGAGCATATTGGTGTAATTGCCTGTTAAAATGTCAACGGCAGGATTGGAAAGACTTGTGGTTTTCAGATATAATGGTACAAATATTGGCACAAGACAGACAGCTCCTGCAAGTATGGTCTTTCTGCAAAGCATTGAAAGAAACATAACAATACTTGCGGTGAAAAGCGCATAAACAAGCTTTGCGGCAAATACTGCAACCACATATCCGCTAAAGCTCATATTCGCTGAGCTAAGTTCAAAACCGCTCAGATATTGCAATGGCATATCAAGTTTAAAGCCGTTTGTATCGTAAATAAAAAGAGTTATAATATCCACAGTGTAAATTATCAAAACAAGAATTATTACAGCAACAAAGCCGGTACAAAGCTTGAAAAGTGAGAATTTCCTCACGCCCGTTTTGGTTATTCCAAAGCTTTTTATCCTGCTGCTTTGTATCTCTGATGAAAATATGCTGAAAAGGAGCAGATAAACACCGAATGGTATGAGTATTTCAGATGACATATAGTTTTCAAAGCCGTCAGCGGCTCTGGTGTCAATGATCTTATCAGATTTTTCAAGCGCTGTTATAACGGAATCATAGTCTTCTATAAGTTTGTTTGACAGCTTTAAAGAATACTCATCAGTAACGCCACGCCTTGCATTTCGGCTGTAACCTCTCACACGCTCGGATATGAGCTTCAAAGAGTTTTGCTGAGCGTAAAGCTGCCCCTCAATAAGAGAAAACATACTGTCAAGACCCACACCAGCCTGAGAATTTTTCTGAGAAAAATCTATTATCTTTTCCTCAAGCTCCACAGGCAATTCAGCCTGCTTTACACCGCCCGTGTTGTGGTTATTTTGATAGTCGTTTATCTCATTATTAAGGGAGTTTTGCTCATCAGCAAGCTTTTGAGCGCCTTGGCTTACGGCTTCCGAGCCGCTTTTAAGATAGGTCATGTATTTTTCACCATAAGCATAAGAAGGTCTGAGTACAGATATCAAAAAGGCACAGGAAAGCAAAGCCAGCAATAAGCTTATCAAAGCTGACTTCGCCATATCTTTTCTTATCATAAATCTGAGAAGTTTCATATCGTCACACCTCAAATATCAAGTTCCTACATTCCTGCCTGTATCTCCGCATATGTATCATAATCCCATTCGCCGTTTGAAATAAACTTGTGCAGTTTAAAATCTTTATCCACAAGATAAGCGGCTGTATCAGCGTCGGGATTATAGGTCGAAAGAAGGAAATAATCCTCACAGTTATTGAATATCGTCATATAGTCGATATACTCATAGCCGTAAAAATACTTTTCATTGAGCTTAGCATCATCAATTATCTTCTGCGGTTTATTATCGTTATCAAGATAATAAAGCACATACTGATACATTTTGCCATTATCATTTGGCTCACGAACAAGCACTATCATAGTGTTATTGAAATACTGAAAATATCTTACAAAAGATTTGTCTTTAAAAGTGCAAACTGTGTCACTTTTTTCATTATCCTCATTATACCTATACAGCTTGTTTTCGCCATTAGAGTAATACACATCTCCGTCGGCCGGATAATACATGTACGGCGTATTTTCGCTTATCTGAGAGCCAACATCAATGCCTGTATCCTTGACGTTCTGAGGGTCTGAAAGTGGAGCTATAAATAGGCGGACTGTATCCGTCTTTGGGCAAAGCCTTGTAAAATAAAGCTTGCCGTCGCTTATGTAATAGGTATTGGCTTTTGTTATCTCGCTTTTGTCAGAGTTTTTGAGAGCGTATTTATATAGCGAATAGCCTGTGCTGAATCCGTTCTCGTCGGTCTCGCTCTTTTTGTATTTGCCCTCAACAAAATAGATATCTCCGTCTTTGTCCATAGACATACAGCCTAATATGCTGTCCTTTGGTGCAGAATACACTTCCGTGACTTCACCGCTGTTGTAATCCACTGTGACAATGCTGTAATCTTCTTTTTGCGTAGCAGAATTATACACTGACCTTACAGCGTATATAACGCCGTCATATATGGTATAGCAGGACAAGTTTGAATACTCTTGAAGCTTGACCTTTATCATTGCAAGGCTGTCGGATTCGATATCATATTCTGCAATGCCGTCATAGGTTTTGTAATACACAAAATTGTTTGCAAATGCAGTAGAAGAAGCTTCAGGACACAAAAGGTTTGTGGGAGAAGCAGAAAGTTCTTGTTGACCCTTTTCAGGAGAAACCGCCTTATCGGATTTTGTGCCAAGAGAAATGAAAAGTGTAACTGCAACTGCGGCAATTATAACTGCGGCTGTTGCGATAATAATTTTAGTTTTCATAATTCACACTCAAGTTCTATTATTGACTATCAACGGAAAGCGTTGTGCTGTAATTGCCATGTACCTTATCATTATAAATATGTACAGTTTTTACTAACTTTGAAGATGTACAACCTTTTAACCCAAACGAATGCTCAATTTTACCTGTGTCAGAGTGAGATGATCCACAACCAGTACCACCAACAGAGGCACTTGCATAAACATAACCGCTGTATTTACAATTTGGATTGTAAACATTGTTATTGTTACTTGATGTCCTAGTCCAAGCTTGACCAGCTACAGTTGAATTTGTTCTTATTCCTGTTACAAAACATGAAATATAAGCATTTGAGCCAGAACCACCAACTGCTCTGCCGTATTTTATGGCTTCATACGCACTAGCCCCAATAGCCATAGAGCTCATCATCATAACAGCAGCACCCATAGCTGCGATTCTCTTAACGATCTTTTTCATATTAAACGTCCTTTCTCAATACAAGTGTAATTTTCTTTAAGTTTTGTTGCAGAGTATTTTAACTTCATCATATCACACAATTATTGCAACGGAGAATTGTGCATAATAAATATTCACATCTTCATTGGACTCAGCAGCTTTCAATTATATAAACCGAAAAAGCAGTGAAAATGGCTGATTGAAATACATAAGTTTGTATGTTTTCACAATTGCACGTACTTGTTTTTATTATTATTGCATAAAAATAGTGTACAGAATCACACCATGCACTATTAATTCTTATTCTACAGAATAGTAGATATCCATTATTTCTGATTCAGATATTTCACCACTTAAACTAAATATATATTCGCCATTATCCCACAAAATATTAATGAAATCATCATTTGTATATCATAAACTTATTTCCAAATTTATCTGATGAGAATTTGAAATGACCACGTTCATTGTCATAATATGAAGAATAAGAATCCGCTGTATATTGGTCGAAATATATGCTCTTTTTCTTATCATCTGAATAATAGCATAATTCGATGTAGTTGTCAGTTGAAACACTTTCGCTTTCATCTAAAACAAAGCCTTCTGGAACAGTAATACTATATTGCTTTTCTATCTTGCTTTTGTGATCGCCTATATCTTTGCTATCATGTTGAACAGATACAACGGTGTGATCATTGAAAATTTGCAGGAAGAAATTCCTTACTGCATTTCTTGCAGGTGCATAGGCGGCAACAGTCATTGTACCCATAATGGCTGCCACAATTATGGCAGAAGCGATCCTTCGTCCTATGGTTTTGATAAGCGGATAATAGATGCGGCTTTGGTTCTTTATGAGCTTTTCTTTTTTGTTCAGATAGTCCTTAGAAAACTCATAATTTTCGTACAATGACAGATCTAGGCTATTTAGTTCGTCGCAATACAAAGGTACAAGCTTTTTTAATTCTAATCGTGTATCACTCATCGTCGTTTATATCCTTTCTGAGTATTTTTCGAGCTTTTTCAAGTCTTGATTTTACTCCGCCAACAGATAAATGCAACTGCTTTGATATTTCCTTGACCTTAAAGCCATAGAAATATTTCATCATAATAACGTCACGATAAATATCAGGTAGCTTTTCGACCATATCAGCAACAATAAGCTGTTCAAAGTGGTCGCAGTCTTCAGATATCTCTTTAATTTTATCATCTATCTGAACATTGATACTGTGTTTGTTTTCTTTTGCAAGAATATCGATACACACGTTCCTATTAATAATAACTGTATAAGCGACTATTTCGGCTGGTTCTAAACTATGAATTTTTTTGAAATTTTCTGCTAACGCCAAAAATGTTTCAGAAACAGCTTCCTCCGCCAAGGCATTATTATGTAACTTTGACATTGAGAATACGAACAATTTTCTTTCAAGAGAGTCATATATTTTTCTGAACTCTGATTTATCATCATCGTCGATCAGCGTCATACAAACAGCGAGCACTTGATCACCTCTGTCTAATTTTGTAATAAGCTTAGTATAGCATTATTTATATGTAATTTCAAGGGGGGTGTTTTGTAGAAGTAAAATCTTTTTGATTGTGAAATGTTTGTTAACATCAACACGGAAGTTGAAATAGCCGATTACTTATAGCTCTTGACTTTTTATTAGCATTGTGATATAATGAAAATGACAAAAGGGTACTGCATAAGCCTATTGGCTAAGCGGTTTCTCCCAAAGATTTAGTGAAAGGAAACACCGTTACTTTGGTAGAGTAGGACGGTGTTTCTTTTCGTAAGGGTTTGCCAAAGAAAAGTCTATTCGCTCCTGCTGGGATGGAAATTCCTTGCATGGTCTGTTTTTTTAGAGTAGGGCGCGGAGGATTTGACGAGTACATTGCATTTATTTCATCATACTCAAAACAAAGCCCCTCGGTGATAAGCCGAGGGGTTTTGTTTATGCTTTAAAATATTCAAGCACAGCGTCCAAACTGTCCATTTTCTTGTACACCATTGACAATATCTCATCTGTCGGTGCAATAAGATCCGGCACCATTATTGGTATCATCTTCGCATTGTAAGCCGCCTTTATGCCATTGTAAGAGTCCTCTACAGCAACAGTTTTCTCTGGCCTTACTCCCAGCTTCTCGCAAGCAAGTAAATATATCTCAGGCTGTGGCTTTGAATGTTTTATCATATCTCCGCCAATAATCACATGAAAATAATCAAGCAGACCTGCTCCCTTTAGATTTTTGATAACCCCTTTGTAAGACGTTGATGAAGCAAGTCCTACCTTTATATCACACTCTTTAAGATAAGAAAGCAACTCCCTTGCTCCGCTTTTCAGAGGCAAACCACGCTCAGCGATAATATCAGCACAAATGGCTTTTGCTTCGTCATAAAGTTCGGGTATTGACACTTTGTCACCATATGCGGCTTCTAGGATAGCCATTGTATCAACAGTGCTTCTGCCAATGCACTTCATAGCATTTTCGTGAACGTTGGTCAGACCATATTTCTTTCCAAGGTGCTCCCAGCTTTCAAGACCTATTACTTCGCTGTCGAAAATAACGCCGTCCATATCGAATACGATTCCGTCAAGTTCTGATAATTTCAAACCCACCACGCACCTCACTTGAAATACATATACAGATTACATTTTATCATGCCGTTGTAAAGCTTGCGCTTTTTGTCAGCCTTTTTGCCGAAAAACACCTCAAACTCCTCATGTGGAGAGATTATATAGCATGGGTTCTCCTTTGACGGGCAAAGTCTTTGTCCCATTTTCTTATAAAGCTCCTCGGCTTCCTTTATTTCAAGCATACGCTCGCCATATGGGGGATTGACAATTGTTATCGAACCCTCTATCTGGCTGTATTTTGAGATATCCTGCTGTTTTACTGTAAGCTTTGAGCCTACTCCTGCCTTTTTAGCGTTGTTTCTTGTAAGCTCAACCGCTATATCATCAACATCAAAGCCAAACGCCTTGAATGCACCCTGCCTGTCGATAGCGTCCATAGCCTCGGCTCTTGCATTGCGCCACGCTGTTTCAGGTATCTGTGACCACTGCTCTGCCGCAAAATTTCTTCTCAGACCAGGTGCAACTTTCAGTGCCTTGTATGCCGACTCAATAAGAAATGTACCTGAACCACACATAGGATCCACCACAACTGAGTCCGCACGAACTCTTGCAAGGTCAACTATACCTGCGGCAAGTGTTTCCTTGATAGGTGCGTCGTTGGAATTTCTTCTGTAGCCACGCTTGTGAAGTCCTACACCTGATGTATCAAGATAGATAGTCGCAATGTCCTTATGGATAGCAAACTGTATCTGATGTTTCGCCGCAGTTTCCTCAAAAAAGCTTATGCCATAGGCTTTTTCAAGTCTTTTAACGCAGGCTTTTTTGATTATCTTCTGACAATCAGGGATAGAATGAAGCTTTGAATTAAGGGCATGACCCTTAACAGGGAAAGCGTCCTCCCTGCCGATAAAGTCCTCCAGCGGAAGCTTCATAACGCCGTCAAAAAGCTGTTCAAAGCTTTCTGCTCTAAAGCTGCCAAGCTCGATAAGTACACGCTCTCCTGTGGCGATCCAAAGATTTGCCTTTGCAAGCACGTCAAAGCCACCTTCAAAGCTTATCTTGCCGTCAGTTGTGGTAAGATTTTCACCGCCTATCTTTTTTATCTCATATGCAAGCACGCTTTCAAGCCCAAAATGGCATGGAACGCACATTCGCAGTTTATTTTCCATAATGATTTCCTTTCAAAAAAGCCTCCATAGAGTTATGGAGGCTTTAATTTTAATGATTTCCGCTGCAATACTCAGGCTCGTTGGATTTCTTGTAATATCCGGTTGCCGTGCTATAGCATGAATTTGACGCAAGCTTACCTGTCTTTGTGCAGTAGGTGAGCTTTTCAACTGTATCAGGCATTTTGAAAGTCTTGTCAAATGACTTATGCTTCTCATTCTCAGCGATATCGCCAAAAACGTTCTTCCAAATCGCACCGATATTCTGATACTCGTTCGTAGGGATAGTGGCAGGGTTTTCATAACCGATCCAGATACCTGAAACGTAATCAGGAGTACAGCCTACAAAAGAGAGGTCAAACCAGTCAGATGAAGTACCTGTCTTACCAACAAGGTCAGTATTGTTTAGCTTAGCATATCTACCGGTACCGTCCTGCTGAGTTATAACATTCTGCATCATTCTGTTCATAACGTAAGCGGTAGACTCGCTGATAGCCTGCTTGTATCCGTCGCTCTTTTCATAGATAGCGTTTCCGTCAGCGTCCTCTACCTTTGAAACGTAGGTAACGTCATACTTCTTACCGCCATTGCCGAATATCATATAAGCGCCTACAAGCTCCTCAAGCTTAGTACCATTTGTAAGACCGCCGACAGTTACTGGTGAATAGTCAGCGTCGGAGTCAGCAAGCGTGGTGATGTCAAGCTTTTCCTTAAGGAAGTTATAGGAATAAGCAGGTGTCATTTTTTTGATAAGCTGCGCAGGAAGCGTATTAAGCGACCTTGTGAGCATTTCTACAGTTGTAAGCTGCTGATAAGACCAGTTTGCACTGTCGCCTGTTTCAGAATAGTTTACAGGCCACTTTTTGTCCTTGCCCTTTACCTTAATAGTGATAGGCTCATCAGTGAACAGGGTTGACCATGTCATAAGATCCTGATCCAATGCAGGAGCGTATGACGCAATAGGCTTGATACAAGAACCTGGTGAACGTTTGGCATCAGTAGCAATATTATAAACTCTCGACTCCTTTTTCTTATCACGTCCGCCGACGATAGCCTTAACATTGCCCTGATAGTCCATGGCGATAAAGCCTGACCACAGAGTATCGTCCTTTTTGTTCATTTCATAGGTGGTGAAATTACTTTGCTTCTGCATTTCCTTTTCTACCTTCTTCTGCATACTTCTGTCAACAGTGGTATATGCAGTAAATCCGCCGTCATAAAGTCTTGCGGAAGCGTCCTCCCATGAAATGCCATAATAGTCAGCGATTATCTGTATAGTCTGATTAATAGCAGCGTCCATGAAATAAGATGTCGGACCCTGATCCTTTGTTTCGTCCTCATAGATAGTTGAGCTTGTGTAGGTTATGTCGCCTGTTATTTTTAGCTCATAGTTGAGGGCTTCGTTATATTCCTGCTCAGAAATTGCACCGTTATCGAGCATATGATCCAGCGTATACTTCTGTCTGAGCTTGTTGTTTTTCATATTATCATATGGGTTGTTTGCAGCAGGCCAGCTTGTCATACCTGCAAGTGAAGCTGCCTCAGCAAGGTTAAGATCCTTTACGTCCTTGCCAAAATAGAAGTTTGCAGCAGCCTGAACTCCGATGATATCATACTCCTGAGTTGTCAGCGGCACAAGGTTAAGATAGCTTTGGAGGATATCTTCCTTTGTGTAAGTCTTTTCCACGTTGATAGAACGGAAGATCTCTCGTATCTTACGCTCGATACCATGGATAGAATCTCTGGAGTCATCACCCGTGATGTTCTTGATAGTCTGCTGAGTGATAGTCGAACCACCTATCTGTCTGCCGCCGTATATCGGAATGAATACATTGACAAATGAAGCGAACGTTCTCTTAAAGTCAACGCCGTCATGAGAATAAAATCTCTCGTCCTCGGTGTACACAAAAGCGTCCTGAACATACTGAGGGATATCCTCAAGATCAGCCCATACAACGTGCTTATTGCTGTTTTTCAGAGCATAATAAAGGTCATACTCCTGTGAATCCTCATCATCTTCATCATAGTCAGGGTTGACAGACAAAAATCTCGAAATGTTGCTTGTTTCCGTCTTATCAAGGCTGATAGTTGTTGTGGTATCTGCAAAGTTAAGGACGTAAATAGTCAGAACTGTTGCAAATATAGAACAGGTGATAATGAGTATCAGGAATATCGACAGCAAAGCTGTGCCTAATATTTTGAGAACTCTGACAGCAGGATTAGTGGATCTTTTCTTTTTGCGTTTTTTCACTGCCGTGTTTTTTATTTCATCCATAAATTTAACCTTTCGTCTTTATTTGATCTGATATTATTATACCACATACGAATCAAAAAGTTAAGTCTTTTCGGTAAATCTTTAGTTTTTTCTAAGGATTTTTTGACAGAACAAAGCTGCCGTTATTTCATTGAAAATAAAAAACGAGGGCGATCACTCGCCCCCATGAATTTTATTGCTTATTCAGCGTCCTCAGAAGCCTCGTCATCAGCAGGAAGCAAAGCTCTCATAGACAGGCTGATCCTCTTCTTGTCGAGATCTATCTCTGTGATCTGGCAATCAACTACCTGACCTACAGAAAGGATATCTGCAACATTGTTTACTCTCTGGTTAGCGATCTGAGAGATATGGATAAGACCGTCGATACCATCAATGATCTGTGCAAAAGCACCAAAGCTTGTGATAGAAACAACAGTAGCCTTAACTACCTGACCTACCTCATAGTTAGCCTTGAAGATCTCCCATGGATTCTCTGAAGCCTTCTTATATGTCAATGAAACCTTCTTTGTTTCGCTGTCGATATCCTTGATAGTAACAGTGATCTTATCGCCAACAGAAACAACGTCTGAAGGGTGCTTGATCCTGTTCCAAGAAAGATCCATTCTTCTGATAAGGCCGTCAACACCACCGAGATCTACGAATACGCCGTAATCTGTGATAGACTTAACTGTACCCTCAACCTCAGAACCGATCTGAGCTGTCTCGAAGAACTTAGCCTGAGCTGCTGCTCTTTCCTCTCTTGCAACTGCACGGATAGAACCAACTGCTCTCTGCTTAGCCTCGTTTACCTCAAGGATCTTGAAGCTTACTGACTGCTTGAGCAGATCGTTAAGATCGAAATCTCTTCTTGGAGCTGCCTGTGAAGCAGGGATAAATACCTTAACACCGTTAGCTGATACGAGCACACCGCCCTTAACAACGTTTGTAACTGTACCTGTAAGTGTAGCGTCAGCTTCCTTAGCCTCAACTATCTTCTGGAAACCAAGAACTGCGTCAACCTTCTTCT
Source organism: Ruminococcus sp. AM31-15AC (assembly GCF_003462045.1). Classification (NCBI taxonomy): domain Bacteria; kingdom Bacillati; phylum Bacillota; class Clostridia; order Eubacteriales; family Oscillospiraceae; genus Ruminococcus; species Ruminococcus sp. AM31-15AC. The sequence continues at coordinate 9,869 of NZ_QTYG01000005.1, forward strand.
TAGAAAGTGTAACGATACCCTCCTGGTCATTTGTCTTAAGAACGATCAGATCGATCTTGTCGCCTACCTTTACGATATCCTCTGGCTTCTTAGTAGGATCATCTGTAAGCTCAGATGCAGGAATATAGCCTGTGTGCTTTGTTCCGATATCTACGGCTACTTCACCGTTATTGATATCGGTGACAATGCCCTCAACCTTCATTCCCGTATGTATTTTTTTCAGAGTCTTTTCCAGTTCCTCCTCAAAATTAAATTCTTCGTCAACATTGTTCAACATTTCACTCATGGTCTGTTGTACCTCCTTGATTATATAAGCCGGCGTCGATGCACCAGCAGAAATCCCGATAAATTTTGCACCTGATAAGTCAATATCACATGCCCTCAGTCCTTCGGCGTCCTCTACAAGCCAACATTTGCAATATTCATCGCATATGGCTTTAAGCTTGTGAGTATTGGAGCTGTGCAGCCCTCCGACTATTATCATTATGTCGGCAGCCTTCGCAAGCTCCGCCGCCTCCTTCTGTCTTTCAGAAGTGGCACTGCATATGGTGTTATACACCACAGCCTCAGGCAGATACCTCTCAAAAAGCTCTTCGCACTTTCTCCACATATTCTTATTATACGTTGTCTGAGCCAGAATTGCAACCTTTTTTGACGAAAAATCTTTCTCTTTCACCAAATTTTCAAAATCGTCACATAAACTGAACACATAACTCTCTCCGCTGCAATGACCTCTTATACCCATTATTTCCGGGTGAGCCTCATCACCTGCGATAAGAATAACGTATCCCTCTCCCGATTTTTCGGCTGCTATCTTGTGTATCCTTGCCACAAAGGGACAGGTAGCGTCAATTACTTCCGCACCTACCTTTGCAAGCTTTTCATACACGTCCAGTCCAACACCGTGGGATCTGATAACAACTGTCTGGTCTTTCGTGACCTTATCCACATCGGTGGAGTAAACTCCTTTTGCTTCAAGGTCAGAAACTACGTTTGGATTGTGAATGATTGGGCCTAACGTTACAACATTATTTCGGTTATCTAATTCATTATACACTATTTTTACGGCTCTGTCTACACCAAAACAGAAACCTGCGGTCTTTGCAACGCAAATTTTACACTTTGTTAACATTTAATGTACCAGCTCCGTGATATTTTTCATGATCTCGTTCTTGATAGTCCTAAGAGAATGAGGGTCGGTGGCTGTAACGCCTATCTCGCAAGGCACTATAGGCTTGCCAAATCTTACAACTACACGCTTTCTGAATTTGAGCTTGCCCTCGAAATTGATACCAACAGGGACCACAGGCACCTGAGCCACAGCCGCCACCAATGCAACGCCTGTTTTGCCCTTTCCTACCTTGCCGTCCTTTGAACGTGTTCCCTCAGGGAATATGACAAGGTTTCTGCCCTTTTCAAGCTTTTCGATAGATGTATCTATGACCTGAGTGTCGCCCTTTCCTCTTGTGACAGGGAATGCTCCAAACGCTTTTATAAGCAGAGTGAAGAACACATTCTGATGAAAAAGCTCCTCCTTAGCCATATAAGAAAGCGGCACTCTTGTTGGCAGTGCGATAAAAACAGGGTCCTGATAGCTTCTGTGATTTGAAGCGAATATGTTTCCACCGTCCTTTGGGATATTTTCCGTACCCTCGAAAGTGATGTTAAAATACAGATGATAAAGTCCGATAACGATATATCTCAGCACTGTGTACCAAAACATATGGAAATGACCAAGCCTGTGTTCTTTTTTCACAGGTCTGACAGGCATTATCTCTTTTATCTTACGCTCTTTTTTTTTAGTCTTGTCGGTTATTACCTTGTAGATAGCCTCAACAGACTCTTCAAGAGTCAACTCAGTAGAGTCCACCTCAACAGCGTCATCAGCCTTTTTCAGCGGTGCTATCTCTCTGTGTGTATCGTTATAGTCACGCTGGATTATATCCTGCAATACCTCGTCATATGTAGACTTGTCGCCCTTTTCCTGAAGCTCCTTGAAACGTCTTTCTGCTCTTGCCTCTGGAGCGGCTGTTAGGAATATCTTCACGTCAGCGTTTGGCAAAACCACAGTGCCGATATCTCTGCCGTCCATGATGATGTTGTTTTCTTTTGCGATATTCTTCTGAAGTTCAAGCAGAAATTCTCTTACCTCAGGTATAGCAGACACCTTTGACGCACCCATGGATATCTCAGGCGTTCTTATTTTGTCTGAAACGTCCTCGTCATTGAGCATTACTCTCTGCCCAGCTTCTGTGTAGCAAAGCTTTATGGATATCTCACCAAGAAGGGGTTTTATCTGCTCAGGGTCAGAAAGGTCTGCACCCTTGCTTATAACATAATAAGCTATAGAGCGGTACATCGCACCTGTGTCTACATATACATATTCAAGCTTTTTCGCTACCGCCTTTGCGATAGTGGACTTTCCTGCTCCGGAAGGTCCGTCGAGAGCCACGTTTATTCCCATATCAAAATCTCCTTATCCTATTTTATCCGCACAGCTATACGCCGTGGAAAACGCTATCTGCAAATTAAAGCCCCCTGTATAAGCGTCAACGTCAAGCACCTCACCGATAAAGTAAAGTCCTTTACACAGCTTTGACTCCATTGACCGTGGGTCTATCTGTGAAACATCAACTCCTCCACGGGTTATGATAGCTTCCTCTACAGGACGCATACACTTCACTGTGAACGTTAGCTTTTTCACTGTGGAAACAAGCCTTTCACGCTCCTCACGGGTTATCTGATTGACCTTTTTCTCAGGATCGATGCCACACCTTTTTATTATAAGGGGTATTATCTTTGAAGGCAGCAGCTTGCCCAGTGAGTTCTGAAAATCTCTGTTTGGAAAATCTCCGAAATCACGAAGTATCCTGCTGTCAAGCTGTTCATGGCTCAGTGCAGGTTTAAGGTCGATATCCATATAATACCTTGACTTGTTCATATCACCAAGGTGAGCCGAAGCCGAAAGTACAAGCGGTCCGCTCAGACCAAAGTGTGTGAAAAGCATTTCCCCAAGCTCGTGGAAAAGTGGTTTATCTCTGTCCTCTTCACGAAGCGTCAAGGTGCAGTTTCTAAGGGAAAGCCCCATTGCAGAAGCACATTCCTCACGCTCATATGTGACCACAGGGCAAAGTGACGGAGTTATTGCCGTGACCTTATGCCCCACAGACTTCGCAAGCCTATAGCCGTCGCCTGTTGAGCCTGTCCGTGGATAGGACTTTCCGCCAGTTGCAACGATAACGCTGTCTGCGTAATAATCCCCATGCTCGCATTTAAAGCCCTCTGCTCTGCCGTCCTTGATGATAAGCTCTTTCACTTCATCGTCGATAAACTGCACACCACTGTCCTCGCAGGCTTTCACAAGTGCTTTTACGATATCCTTTGCGTTGTCGCTCACGGGGAAAACCCTGTTGCCACGCTCAGTTTTAGCTCCACCCCAAGGCACTCAAAGAAGCTTATAACGTCCTCTGGAGCAAATCTGCTCAGTGCAGAATACATGAACTTGCTGTTGCGTGGAATATTTTTCATAACAGTGTCAGCGGTGCAGTTGTTTGTGACGTTACACCTGCCCTTGCCTGTTATCATGAGTTTTCTGCCTTGACAGCCGCTATGCTCGATAACCGCCACGCTCTTTCCACGCCAGCCAAGCTGAACAGCGCAGAACATTCCTGCCGCACCTGCGCCTGCTATAACTGCGTCAAATCTTCTCACTGTGTATCTTCCTCGCTTTTTGCGTAAACGTCATACTCAGCCCAGACCTTTTCAAGACGTTCAAAGGTCTGGGACACTCTGTCGATATTTCTTATTGATACCGCAACGATAAGTGCATTTATAAGGCTCAGCGGTGCAACGAGAGAGTCAACGAACGATGCCATATCGCTTCTTGCAAGAAGCAGGCTGTCTGCATACTTTGCGATAGGCGAAGCCTTTGAGTCTGTTATAGCTATAACGTTCGCACCGTTGCTCTTTGCATACTTCAAAGCCTTGACAGTCTGCTTTGAATACCTCGGGAAAGAAATGCCTATCATGGCGTCCTTTTCGTCTATTCTCATTATCTTTTCAAAAAGCTCAGAAGTAGTTGTACTCTGAACGAGCTTTACATGAGGGAAAATAAGTCCCAAATAATAAGCAAGGAACGAAGCGATAGAAGCTGCACTTCTCGTACCCATTATGTAAAGGGTATTGCAGGATACGATAGTGTCAACGGCATTGTTAAAGTCCTCCTTTGAGGTTTCCTCCAAAGTACGCCTTATCTTGTCGATATCGAGATTGAGCACCCTTTCAAGCACGTTGTCACTGCTCATAAGGTCGGAAGTGACCTCTATTCTCTGAACAGTTGTAAGCTTGTTTCTCATAAGCTCCTGCAAGCCTTTTTGAAGGGCAGGATAGCCGTCATAGCCAAGCTCTGAGGCAAATCTTACCACCGTTGATTCGCTGACACCAACGGTTTTTCCAAGCTTCTGAGCCGTCATAAAAGCCGCTTTGTCATAGTGGGAGAGAATGTAGTTTGCAATAAGCTTGTGACCCTTTGACAAGCCTGACAGCTTTTCATTGATAAGCGTAAATAAATCTTTTTCCATTTCTATCTATACCTCTCAGCATATAATCAAGCCCACAGGTTTTCCTGTAGGGCGAGTATCCTTTTTCTTCTTGCTTCTGTTTTGTCCTTATCCGGGATATAAACGCAGTCCTTTAAGATAAGCACATCACCCTCGTGAACGTCTTTTGTTTCAGAAAGCGGAATATCCTTTTTTTCTCCCTGCTCAGTTTCGCACACGGCATAGCCGTTTTCTATCCTGTCAACTATAAGAATCTCTTCCATATCACTTTTCTCCCTTTTCAGCAGAAACGCTCAGCCCCTCGCCATCTGAGCTGAAAACTATCGTTCCCACATCTGCAGTGACATACAAATGGGAAGCATATTTTTTCAGCCTTGTGACAGTTTCCTCGTGTGGGTGACCATACTTGTTGCCCTTGCCGCAGGATATAACAGCATATCTCGGCATGACCTTGTTAAGAAAATCGACCCCCGAAGAAGTGGAACTGCCGTGATGACCTGCTTTAAGCACCTTTGCAGAAACGTCATAACCCTGAGAAAGTATATCTTTCTCCTCAGTGGTCTCGCAATCCCCCGTTATCAAAAAGCTGTTTTCACCGTCTGTTATCTTCACAAGGGTGGAATAGTTATTGAGATCATCATAATCCTTTTTTGGTGTGAAAAGCTCCACCTTACAGCTTCCAAGCTCAAATTCCATAGGCTTTGCCTGTGTTATCTTCAAGCCCTTTGCCTTTATGCTTTTGAGCATTTTCTCATATATCGTTGTGGTTGGCGTCATATCAGCCTTGACTTTCGGCATAATGAATTTATCCACCTGAAACCGGTCTATTATCTCGCTCATTTCACCAATATGGTCAGCGTGAGGGTGGGTGGCAATTAGATATTTTAACTCTGTCACTCCCTGCTTTTCAAGATATTTTTCTATTTTATTACTGTCATCTTTATCGCCGCTGTCAATGAGCATAGCCTCCCCTTGTGATATCACAAGGGTGCTGTCCCCCTGACCAACGTCGATAAAATGCACCTCTGTCTGAGCGTGTTCCGCCGGCTTGTCCTCAACGCCTGCCTTGATAAGCAAGCTGTCGAAAGAAACTAACCCTGTCAGGTCAAGCACTGTAAAAAGCAGCACCACAAAAACCGCTATGAGCGTTACCGCCTTTTTAAGCGGTGCTGTCGAATTTTTCTTTTTCGCAGATCTGCCTGCCATGTTATCCCTTTCCGCCTGAGCTATCTTCTTGCCTGCATTTCAGCCCATTCTTCTTTTGTTATGTTTATCTTTCGTGCCTTAGAGCCTTCCTGTGGTCCTATTATGCCCATTTCCTCTATCTCGTCCATGATACGGGCGGCTCTAGGGAAACCGAGCTTTAGCTTTCTTTGCAAGAACGCAGTGGAAGCGTTGTTTGTCTGCACGATTATGGATATTGCCTGATTTACAAGGTCATCATCAGGATTTACGGAAACATTATCGCTGCCTGCCGAACCGCTGTCCTTTGGCTGTGGAGTATTCTCCTCCACCTCTGCGATAACTTCGTCGCTGTATTCTGCGGTATGCTCGTTCTTGAGGAAGTTTACAACCTCTCTTATCTCAGAAGTCGCTGCATAGCCGCTCTGCATTCTTATAGGCTTTTTAACGCCAACAGGCTTATAAAGCAGGTCACCGTTTCCAAGAAGCTTCTCTGCACCGCTTTCATCAAGTATAACTCGTGAGTCAACGTTGCTGGATACACTGAGAGAAACTCTCGATGGGATATTTGACTTGATAAGTCCTGTCAACACGTCCGCCCTAGGGGACTGTGTTGCGATTATCATGTGTATTCCTGCCGCACGAGCGAGCTGTGCAAGTCTTAAAACTGAGTCCTCTACCTCGCTTCTCGCAGCCATCATAAGATCGGCGAACTCGTCGACCACAATAACTATCTGCGGCAGCAGGTCGATCTTCGCACGGACTTCGTCCTGCTCCTCGGCAGGCTTATTGCGTTCTTCAAGAACCATGTCGTTAAACTCCTGCAAGTTCTTTACATTGTTCGCCTCGAACATAAGATAACGCTTGTTCATTTCATTTACCGCCCAGCCAAGCGCACCAGCCGCCTTTAAAGGCTCGGTAACAACAGGGATAAGCAAATGAGGTATCTTATTATAAATAGGAAACTCGACTTTCTTAGGGTCGATAAGAATAAGCTTTACTTCGTCAGGGGACGCATGGTAAAGTATAGAAAGTATGATAGAGTTTGTAAAAACAGATTTACCTGAACCTGTTGTACCTGCAACGAGCATATGCGGCATTTTGGCGATATCGCCGATAATGATATTACCCTCGATATCCTTGCCCACTGCAAAGGTAAGCTTGCCCTTTGCCTTTCTGTATTCCTCGCTGTCGATAAGCTCACGGAGAGAAACCGTATCTCTATGATCGTTCGGCACTTCTATGCCTATGCACGCCTTGCCCGGCACAGGAGCTTCGATACGAACGCTCATTGCCGCGAGGTTAAGTGCGATATCGTCTGCAAGACCCGTTATCTTCGACACTCTTACGCCTGCTGCAGGCTGAAGCTCATATCTTGTAACGGACGGACCTCTGTGTATGCCCACGATCCTTGTTTTAGCGCCATATGTTTCAAGCGTTTCCACAAGCTTAGCAGATTTCTCTTGTATCTCCTGCTGGACTATCTCGGAAGCAACAGGATTTTTAGCATATTTGAGTATATCCACAGGCGGATAAACGTAAGCAGATATTTTATTATCTTTCTCAAAGAACGTTGTCTGACCGTTCTTATCAACATTCACTACTGGTGGCTTAACAGGCTCGTCCTTGGACTTCTTTTCTTCTCTGCTGTCGCCTATAGCGTTTTCTATTATCTTTTTAAGCTCCTCATTATCGGTAGTCTTAGCCGTTTCTTCAAGCTTTTCATGTGTTATCACAGGAGCTTTCACAGGGTGGACCGGCATATCTATCTTTGAGGCGTCCACCTTGTCGGCAGCTTCTTCCTCTGCAACAGGCACAAAGGCTTCCGCCGCAGTGTCAGGGCCATCGTCAGGATAGAACTTTGCAATATCTACTCTGCCGTTACGCCTTGGCTCTTTTTTCTCTCTTGGAGGCTTCGGAGGCTGAGCCGCACGCTCGATACGCTCCTCGTTCACCGCTTCATAGCTCTTTACAAAAGGCTTTGAAATCGCTTTGAGAAGCTGTGGAAGCGTAACATTTGTAAGCAGCATTATAAAAGTGAACGCCACAAGCACGATAACGATACCTGCGCCAACTCTTTTGAAAAGCGAAAGCAAAGGCCAGCCAAGCAATGCGCTTGCAAGTCCGCCGCCACGGAGCTGTTTTCCATCATTGAAAAGCCCCACAAGTTTGAGCCAGAACGAACTTCCGTCCACAGAGCCCACTTGGATTATCTGAGCCATGCCGCTTATAAGAAGCATAAGAACGCTTCCCTCCACCACCTTCGCTATGACCTTGTTGTGTGTCACATCTGAAGCTATCATAAGGGCAACATAGATGATCATAGGTGCAAACAGAAATACTGTCACGCCGAAAAGTCCTCGGTTCAGCTCATGGAGCCATTTCCACAAGCCGTCTCCCTCCACGAACGTAATAAGCAGTTCAAGTATGCCGAAAAAGAAAAGTATGTAAGACCAGAAGCGTCTGTTCTCTCTTTCCCTCACCGCCGTCATGGAATTTGACTGGGGCGGCTTGCTCTGAGGCTTTTGCTGTTTTGTATTCTTTTTTGCAGCTTGCGCAGGCTTTTGTGCGGGCTTTTTCTTTGCCGCTGTCTGCTTTGGCGCAGGCTTTGAGCCTTTCTTTTGAGCTGCCATTTATTTTACCATTCCTTTCGGTATTTGTCTTATTTAAGCAAATAAAGGCAAAATGTTATTTGCCTTTATAACCCACAAAAAAGCCTGAAAACAGAATTTCAAGCTTTTTCACAGAAACTGTATTATCTTATGTCATTACTTTGCAAAGGATATAGGGTGACCCATGCACATCTCGATAAATGAGATAACAAGGACTATGACGCCAAGCACAAGGGTATAATAAGCAAACACCTTGAATTTATCCGTTTTAACGAGCCAGTTTACAAGCTTGATAGCACAAAGTCCCACAAATGCGGCAACTACAAATCCAACTGCACAGCTAACCCAATCTATATCAGTATGTGTTGAAACTGCGTCCTTGACTTCAAGCAGACAGCTCATAAGTATAACAGGTATGCCCAGAATGAAAGAATACTTTACCGATGTTTCTCTGTTCATGCCTGAGAAAAGTCCTGCTGAGATAGTCGATCCTGATCTTGAAACGCCGGGCAGCAGTGCAACTCCCTGAAAAAGTCCGACCGTTATTGCGTCCTTATAAGCTATATCGCCCTGAGTCTTTTTACCCTTTACACAGCGGTCTGACATAAAAAGTATTGCCGATGTATAAAGGAAACATAGACCCTCTGCGAAAATGCTTGAATCCTCTGCAATGCCCTCAAACCAGCCCTTAAATGGCAGGAACGGTACAAGGCAGAAGCAGGAAACTATTATCATAACTATCATACGCCTTGGAGGATTCATATTTTTAAGAGTGAACTTGCCTGTAAAAATATCCTTTATCATAACGCCAAGCTCTTTTATCATATCCCATATTGTCTTCCTGAAAGCCACAAATACCGCTACCAGTGTGCCAAGGTGAAGTATCGCCGAGAAAAACAAAGCTCCCTCTCCGCTGTTTCCTGTAAAATGCTGATACAGTGAAAGATGTCCTGAACTTGAAACTGGAAGAAACTCCGTCAAGCCCTGAATTATAGCCTGAAAAATCGCATTGATGATACCCATTGCTGTCCTCCGAAATTTTGTTATTTGTCAGAGATAAAAGCCGTCACGGCTGAGATAATGTGCCGGGTCTGTGTCCACAGCAGTATCATCACCCTCAAACTCTTCTCCGATATCTACGTCAGTCCTGAACACGTCATAAAGGTCGATTATTGTCTGAAACATTTTCAGCTTTCTCCTTTTCAGAACTGTTTTCTATCATATCATAAAGGCAGTCTATCGCCTCGGAAAGCCCTCCGAGCCTGTCGATAAGCCCCTCTTTTACAGCCTGCTCCCCGTCGATAACAGAACCAACGTCCATTACAAGCTCGCCCGTTGACATCATAAGCTCACGGAAACGCTCAGGCTTTATGGCTGAATTATCGCACACAAAGCGAACTATCCTTTCCTGCATTTTGTCAAAGTAGGAAAGCGTCTGGGGTACTCCCAGCACAAGCCCATTCATTCTAACAGGGTGTATGGTCATTGTGGCGCTTGGCACTATAAATGACTTTTTGGCACACACCGCCAGCGGCACGCCTATGGAGTGACCTCCGCCCACAACCATTGACACAGTAGGCGTTTTCATACTGGCAATAAGCTCTGCAATGGCAAGTCCTGCTTCCACATCTCCGCCCACAGTGTTGAGGATTATCACAAGCCCCTCAATGCTCCTATCCTGTTCGATAGCAACAAGGGCAGGTATGATATGCTCATACTTGGTGGTCTTGTTTTGTGCAGGCAAAATATAATGCCCCTCCACCTGACCGATAATGTTCAGGCAGTGTATAACGTGCTTTGCATCCGGCAATGTGACAGAACCCATTTCCTTTATCTGCCTTATATCCTCAGCAAGCTTTTCGCTCTCTACATTTTCTTCTTGTTCAGACACTCAGATACCTCCCGTTCTTCATTAGTAACTTTCGTCACAAGAGAAGTATTTGCAGTGTTCATTGAAAATATGCAGGAAAACCGCCACACCTTTAATATAATAGCACAAGTTATACCTAATGTCAACAACTTGCAAGGGCTAAAAAAAACAATTTTGCAGGAATTTTACGCTATCCTGCAAATTATTTATAAAAAGTTTAAATCTATTTTTGATACTCCTCCGCAAGCACCTGATCACACCAAAGTATAAGATCTGCGAAATCTTCCTTGTCAAGATAGGAGAAATACTTGTTCACAGCCTCACCCTCAGCAGCTTCTATGGTGTCCGTCAGGCAATAGCCGTCAGATGAAATAGTTATCTCTGTTTTGGTGTTCTCTTTAAGTCCCAGAGTTATCTGTATAAAATCAAGTCCCGGATCTTTAGACGGAGCCGTCCTGTATGAAGCGTTGCCGAAGCTGTCTATCATTTTCACAAGCTCGTTGTAATCATCATGATCGGCAAGATAGCATTCTCCGTATTCTCCGCCTACTTTCACACAAACCTTTGCATATGCGCCCTCGTAGATATCATAATTATAAAAATCATCAAAGCAAGCATAGTATATGCCGCCATTCTTTGTGAGCTTGTAAAAGCCTTTGTACGCCTTATTTGTATCTATGCTGTCGGCTGATATCTCCTCAACAGAATCCCACTTATCCGAGCCGTCTGATGACACAACATTTTTACCGTCAGGAATCATAAGTGAATAAACAGCGTCCGTGCCGCTGTCATCAGCCTGCGACTCATATGTATAAAGGCTGTCAGCGGAGAATTTCTTATGCTTATAGTCACTTAAATTTCCGTCGCTGTCATATTTCATATACTGCATAGGAGCGTTGCGCTCTTTATCATAGGAAAGCTGTAGAATACCATTGCTAACCACAGTTATTTCAGTGTACTCATCAGCTTCAAGCACAACGTTTCCGGACTTGTCAAGAAGTCCCACTGCTCTGCCGTCACGATAAGTGAAGAAAAGATCCGCAAGAAGCTTTTCACATTTATATTTCTCAAAAGGCTGCTCCTCAACCTCGGCAACATACTGAGTGCTGTCAAAGCTTGTATAAAGCTTTCGTGAAAGCTCGTCAAGGCTTTTTATTTTATTCAGAAATTCCGGAAATTTGTATTCCTTGACCTTCACATTGCTTGGTTGAGCTGAGTCGCTTGTCTTTATCTGCGACACCGCAGACGACTGTGTTGTTTCTTTGTCTTTTTCACAGCCGAACATAGAAATTGTCAGCGTCAATGCAAGCGCAAGAGCCGCACATTGTTTTCTTTTTGTCATCGTTATCCCCTCGTATTTTATTTTGTTATCTCACAGCACGAGCCGTTATACTATATTATAATACACAAATCTGATTTTTGCAAGATATATTAAAACTTTTTATTCTTTATCACAGCAGTATGGTAGCACGCTAAATGTTATAAAAGTGTTAAATGTTTAAAAGTGTCTTTACATATAGAATGTTTTGTGCTATAATATTCTGGTGGCAGTGTTGATTTTGATAAATATCTGCTGCTAATTTTGCTGTTTTATGGCAAGGAGGATAAAATTAAATGGTTAGAGCGATTGTCGGCGCAAACTGGGGCGACGAGGGTAAGGGCAAGCTTACCGATATGCTTGCTGAAAAATCTGATATAGTAGTAAGATTTCAGGGCGGTGCTAACGCAGGACATACTATTGTAAATCACTACGGAAAGTTCGCTTTGCACACTTTGCCTTCCGGCGTATTCTATGATCACACAACAAATATTATCGGCAACGGTGTTGCACTTAATATCCCTGTATTTTTCAACGAGCTTAAAAAGGTAACTTCCGAGGCGTTCCAATGCCTAAGATACTTATTTCCGACAGAGCGCAGATGGTAATGCCATATCACGTTTTGTTCGATCAGTACGAAGAAGAAAGACTCGGAAAGGCAAGCTTCGGCTCAACAAAATCGGGTATCGCACCTTTCTATTCTGATAAATATGCAAAGATAGGTTTCCAGGTACAGGAGCTGTTTGATGAGGAAGCTCTCAAGACAAAGATCAAGAGAGTTCTTGAAACGAAGAACATTCTTCTTGAACACCTTTATCATAAGCCTCCTATCGACGCTGATGAGCTTTTCAATACTCTTATGGAGTACAAGGAAATGGTCGCTCCATACGTTTGCGACGTATCTGCATTCCTTTGGAACGCTATCAAAGAGGGCAAGAACGTTCTTCTTGAGGGTCAGCTTGGCTCACTGAAGGATCCTGACCACGGTATCTACCCAATGGTAACATCTTCATCTACACTGGCAGCATACGGTGCTATCGGTGCAGGTATACCTCCTTATGAGATAAAGACTATCGTAACTGTTGTTAAGGCTTATTCTTCCGCAGTAGGCGCAGGCGCATTCGTTTCTGAGATATTCGGCGACGAGGCTGACGAGCTGAGAAGGAGAGGCGGCGACGGCGGAGAGTTCGGTGCAACAACAGGCAGACCTAGAAGAATGGGTTGGTTCGACTGCGTTGCAACTAAGTATGGCTGCCGTATTCAGGGCACAACAGACGTTGCTTTCACAGTAGTTGACGTTCTTGGCTATCTTGACAAGATACCTGTATGCGTAGGCTATGAGATAGACGGCGAGGTTACAACAGACTTCCCTACAACAAGAAAGCTTGAAAAGGCAAAGCCTGTTATCGAAGTTCTCGACGGCTGGAAGTCAGACATCAGGGGCATCAAGAAGTATGAAGATCTTCCTGAAAACTGCAAGAAGTATATCGACTTCGTTGAAAAGCATATCGGCTTCCCTATCACAATGGTTTCAAACGGACCAAAGAGAGAGGACATCATCTACAGGGAAAGCCCACTTTCAAAGTAATTTCAGATATCACAAAAGGCTGCGGCAAAAAGTCGCAGCCTTTTTTCTATATTTAGAGTGCTATAAAAGCCCAAACAAACGGGACGTCGAGGGCGCCGTCCCCTACAACTAACACAGATATGCCGTTTTTGCACAAGGGTGTATCTACTACCTAATCGTAGTATTTTTATATTTTTGCTTTATTGAGAAAATAGAGGATATCTTTTGGAGAATAAACTTCTACCGCTCCGTCACGGAGAAGCGCACACTGTCCTGCGTATTTCTCGCTGAAAATGTCATGAGGCGGTATAACAAAAACGTCTTTATTCTGGGATAAAGCATGATTTACAGTATTCAGGGTGCCGCTGCGTATTCCTGCTTCAACCACAAGAACGCAATGTGAAAGTGCCGAAACTATGCGGTTTCTTATACGAAAATTCTCAGGAACAGGTCTTGCCTGCGGAAAAAATTCTGATATAGCTACCCCATGTGTTGCTATCTCACGCTTAAAGCCCGTCCTGCCACGAGGATAATCATATTCTAGCCCACAGCCCATAACAGCTACAGTGCTTCCCCCTGCACGCATCGCACTGCGGTGTGCGGCAGTGTCTATACCCATGGCAAATCCGCTTATGATATTTATTCCTCGCTCTGCAAGAAAACTCGAAAACTCCTCCGCCACGGCTACAGAATAATCGCTTGGTTCTCTAGTGCCGATAATGGCAACGCTCTTTTCAATAGACAGACAGCTTACATCGCCACGGCAGAAAAGCACAGCAGGCGGACATTCTATCTGTTTAAACCGTTCAGGATAAAGAGGATCGTCAGGGGTGAGGATATATATACCCTTTTTCTCGCAGTATTCAGCCACCTGTTTCGCCTGAAAGAACGTACAGCAGGCTATCTTTTCAGCCTCCTGCTGAGTAACATATCCACAGCGCAGTGACAATAGATCATCGCACATTTCTTCAACACTGTCATAATATGACATAACGTCCCACAAACGCTTGTCCGCAGGTCCGAACGCAACATCGAGCCACAGCCACAACAGCTTTCTGTCTGTATTTTCAAGCATTTTTCCTGCACCTCCAGTTGGCAGATTTCTTTTAATCTTATTGTATCATATTTTATTGTTAAAAACAACAAAATTTTATAGCATTTTGGTTAAATCAAAGGATTACGGTTGAAAAGGGTAAGGGCATATGCTATAATGATAATATTGAAAATTTGAACTTGAAAGGATCGTTGCTTAATGATAAACAAGCTTGACCTCAGCGGCGAGTGGCTGCTGTGCCTTGACAAGGAATGTAAGGGTACTGACCTTGTTTTTGATGATACAATAAACCTTCCGAACACTACTTCCAACGCTAAAAAAGGCGAATACAATACTAAGAGAGAAACAGGCTTTCTTACAGACACATATGAATTTGAGGGCTTTGCATGGTTCAGAAAAAACGTTGACTTCTCTGCTCTGCAATGTGAAAATCTTAAACTTTATCTTGAAAGAACAAGAATAACTGAACTTTATATAGACGGCAAAAAAATAGGCAGGCAGGAGAGCCTTTGCACTCCGCACATCTATGACCTGAACGAGTATATCGGCACTGGCATACATGAAATGACTATCTGCGTTTCAAATGTTGGCTACAAGACCAAGGGCGGACACCTGACTTCACCTGACACTCAAACCAACTGGAACGGAATCACAGGACGCATCGAGCTTATAGGCTACAAAAACGCCCACGCTGAAAATGTTATGCTTTGGTGCGATATCCACAGCAAGACAGTAAAGGTAACTGCTGAAATAACAGGCGGAAAAAGCGGAAAAGCTGTCATAAGCGCTGAGAGCTTCAATAGCGAAAAGAACCATACACCTGCTGTACAGAGCTTTGAATACACAGACGGCAAGCTTGACGCTGTATACAAAATGGGCGACGATTGCCTGCTTTGGAGCGAACATGAGCCTAATCTCTACAAGCTGAGAATAGATATCGACGGCGACATGAGCGAGCATATCATCGGTATGCGTGAGTTCAGGACTGAGGGTGGAAAGTTCACCATAAACGGAGAAAAAACCTTTCTCAGAGGAAAACATGACGGCATGATATTCCCTAAGACCGCTTTTGCACCTACCGACCTTGAAGAATGGCTGAGGGTAATGAAGATATCAAAGTCTTACGGCATGAACCACTATCGTTATCACACCTGCTGTCCGCCTGAGGCTGCGTTTATCGCTGCGGATATGCTTGGAATTTATATGGAGCCACAGCTTCCTTTCTGGGGAACTATCACAGAAGAGGGCGAGGAAAACCACAATCAGGAGGAGCAGGATTTCCTCGTTGAAGAGGGCTTCAATATGCTGAAATTCTTCGGCAATCACCCTTCCTACTGCATGATGTCAATGGGCAACGAGCTTTGGGGCTCAAAGAAGATACTCAACGATATCATAGGCGGCTATAAGAAATTTGACAACAGACACCTTTACACACAAGGTTCAAACAATTTCCAGTGGTTTCCTAACGTTATTGAGAACGACGATTTCTTTGTTGGCGTAAGACTTGCAAACGACAGGCTTATAAGAGGCTCATACGCTATGTGTGACGCTCCACTTGGTCATATTCAGACTGACAAGCCTGCGGCAAATCACGATTATGACAGCATTATAAGACCTAAGAAGCAGGCTAGCTCCACGGAAATTTCAGAGGACGGCACTGTTCAGATACAGTACGGCACGACTATGAAAACTGTCAAGGCAAGCGAAGCTGACGCAGATTTTATCCCCGAAGTGCCTATCGTTACTCACGAAATAGGTCAGTATGAAACTTATCCGAACTTCAAGGAGATAGAAAAATACACTGGTTCGCTTAAAGCCAGAAACTTTGAGGTATTCAGAGAAAGACTTGAAGAAAAGGGTCTGCTTCCGCTGGCTGAGGATTATTTCAAATGCTCAGGCAAGCTTGCTGTGCAGTGCTATAAGGAAGAAATGGAGGCTGTTTTCCGCTCAAGACTTCTTGGTGGTTTCCAGATACTTGATATTCAGGATTTCAGCGGTCAGGGTACTGCCCTTGTGGGTGTACTTGACGCATTCATGGACAGCAAGGGACTTATCACAGACAGCGAGTGGAGAGAATTCTGCAATGATGCTGTTGTAATGGCGCGTTTTGACAGCTATGTTCTTGAAGCTGGCAGCAGTTTCAAGGCGCACACAGAGCTTTGCAATTACAGACCTGACCTTAAAGACGGCAAGCTTATTTGCACTCTCACTCTTGAAAACGGTGATGTCATTGGCAAGGTGGAAAAAGATTTTGTATCAGAAGGCAACTACACTGACATTTGCGATGTAGAGTTTACTCTCCCACAGGTCACAAAGAACACAAAGGCTGTGCTTTCACTTGAAATAGAGGGTACTGACATACACAATCACTATGACATTTGGGTGATACCGACAGTTGAAAAGACAGATATAAGCGGCGCATACATTTTCAACGAAGTAAGTGACGAAGCTGAAAGTCTGCTGAAACAGGGCAAGACAGTGCTTATCGTCCCTGACCTCTCAAAGCTTGAAAACTCTATCGAGGGCTTCTACTGTCAGGACTTCTGGTGCTATCATATGTTCTGTATCATCTCACAGATGATGAAGAAGCCCGACCCTGTTGGCACAATGGGACTTCTTATCGACACCGAACACCCTGCTCTTGCAGGCTTTGCAGGGGAAAAATACTCAACGCCTCAGTGGTGGGAGATAGTTCAGAACTCACGCTCGGTTATTCTTGACGACTTTAAGGGCGAGAAAAATGTTATCGTGAGAACTATCGACAACTTTGACCGCAACCACGATCTTTCACTCCTCTACGAGTATGAAAAGGACGGCGGCAAGGTGGTAGTTTGCTCATGCGATTTTGATAAGCTTTCCAAGTCACCTGAGGGACGTGCGTTCATAAAGTCTGTTGTTGACTATGTAAGAAACTAACAGAATATTTATTGCTAAGGGCTATACTGTTTTGCGGTACAGCCCTTATTTTGTTTGTGCTTGTTGCATAAAACGTCCGCAAAACATTTGTCTGATATAACAAAAGTGCCGACACTACAGCGGCATATGGTTCACTTATTACGAAAAATGTGTTATAATTTAGGTGTATGTTATACAGGAAGGTGATGTTAAGTGCCAAAAGTAAAACGTTATAAATACAAGAATATTGCAGCGGCTCTTGCCATACTGCTTTTGATCATTCTGGGAATATCTACATCGTGCGATTCAAAGGCTGACAGCCCGAAGAAAATTTCCGACAGCTCGTCAAACTCCTCTGCGGTCAAGGCTGACAGCAGCAGTAAAAAAGCTGTAAAAAAGCTTACGGGCAATTATATGTATGTTACCGCAAAAAACAAAACTGATATGGTAAATGGAAATCTTATTCTCGTTAATGGCGACCACTCCTTCACCGGTACAGTGAATAACACAGACACAGTTTATTCCTATTTGTTTGACAAGAACGGAAGTCAAATAATGTCCACCAGCAGCACTCAACTGACGGCTAAAAAAGAGACCTTTGAAGCCTTTAGCAAAATGGGCAATGATTTTTATGCTGACAAGAAGATATCAACACTTATGATAAACACAGCTATGCCTGCGGAAGATGATGAAGACAGCAGCTCTGCCTGCTACGAGCATGACACTGGACTTGCCTTTGACCTGCATCTTTATGACGCAAGCACAGGCGCATATCCTGAGTTCACAGGCGAGGGAGATTATAGTTGGATATCTGAAAACTGCTGGAAATACGGACTTATCCTCAGATACCCAGAGGACAAAGCTGACATCACAGGTGTAAGCCCTATGGCTTATCATTTCAGATATGTAGGTATACCACACGCTGAGATAATGACAGCAAACAAGCTTTGCCTTGAAGAATACATAGATTTTGTCAAGGACTATACATTTGAAAAACCGCTCACATTCACGGCTTTTGATGACACTGAGTATTCAGTTTACTACGTTGCCGCAGACAAGGGCAGCACCACAAACGTGCCTGTTCCCCTTGACGACAGCAACAATGAGCGTCCTAACACTATCTCAGGCAACAACGTTGACGGCTATATCGTCTGCGTTAATATGACAGAAAATGCAGCACCTGCTGACTCGTCCTCTCAGACAGACCAGCAGGCGGCTACAGAATAAATTTTTTCGGAGGAAATAAAATGCTTAAAGAAACAGTAGAAATAAAAGTGGATTATGAAAAGGCTGGCGTTTCAAGCGAGGGCTGCGCACCTGTGCTTGATTGCTATTACAACACACTCACTGAGGAAATAGGCAGAAAGAAACACAAGGCAATTATAATCTGCCCGGGCGGAGGATATGATTGGTGTTCTGAGCGTGAAGCTGAACCTGTTGCATTCAGATTTTTGGGTGCAGGCATATGTGCATTTGTGCTGAGATACTCATGCGTCAAGAAAAAATTTCCTACTGACGCTTTGGAATGTGCGGCGGCTGTCAAGTATGTTAGAGATAATGCGGAGAAATTTGACATTGACCCTGACAAGATAATAGTATGCGGTTTTTCAGCAGGCGGACACCTTGCGGCAACAATGGCAAACTTCTGGAACAGCGAGCTGCTCACAAAGCCTCTTGGCTGCAATCCTGAGGACATCAAGGTAAACGGCTCTATCTTGGGTTATCCTGTTATCACATCCGACCCTGAATACACTCATGAAGGCTCAATACTCAATATTATTGGCGAGGAAAAATCATCGGAGCTCAGAGAACTTGTTTCAATGGAGAAGAGAGTATCGGAGAACACTCCTCCTACATTCATCTGGCACTGTGCTGATGATGGCTGTGTAAGGGTTGAGAACACACTTTGGTATATGTGCAGTCTTTCAAAGTATCACATTCCATTCGAGAGCCACATTTATGAATACGGTGGACATGGACTTGCATTGTGCGACGAAACCACTGCCACATGGGAAGGTCACTATCAGCCGGTGGCAGCTCATTGGGCAGAAGCGGCTATTGATTGGGTACATAGGCTATAAAAATATGTTGCGTATGGCAACATAATTAAGCTAAAAAACGACTCACATCAATTTGATAGATACTCATATAGACATTTTCAAAGAACTAATATGAATGACCTATATAGTGAACTATGAACAGGACAGGTAGATACCTCAATTGAGTTATCTACCTGTTTTTATTATCATAATTTTGGATAATAAGATAAATTTATATAAATCCTTTTCCCATGCTGACTGGATCCACACTATCTGGGCATCTTCGGACGGATACAGCGAGGATATCTACATCCCATTTTTCACAGAAACACAGGAACTTGATGAAAGAATGTGCTGAAAAAAGTCGAACAGGAAGTCGCCGACAAACTGGATGCTGCTCTGTTTGATCAGAACCCGGCATAAGAAAAATACCTGGAATTCCAACAACGGGATTCCAGGTATTTTTTTCGGAAATGGAAGAAGATTTTATAGAGGTTTTGAAGAAGGGTATCACTTTTTCACTTGGTGGGGTGGTGAGGAAAGTAATGTAGTTTTCACAACCATCTTCCATTTTGATACGTTTTCGATTATTCTTCCAACAACGATTCCATAAATCGCACGAAGGCTGCTTTGCCTGTCTCATTTCTACGGAATACACCAGCATCTAACAAAACCTGCTCGAACACCTTCCCCACTTCTGCGTGTAAGATATACCATGCATTTTCCACTGAAAATTCCGGATGCTGTTTCAAAATGGAAACAGCCCAGTCAGCATGTGATGCGGTCAGCGGATTCGCCGTCAAATCTGCACCAGAAAGCATTGCCGTTCTCACAGCATCCAGTTCCACTGCAAGACGTGATGGCAGCACTGCAAGCCCCATGACCTCGATCAGGCCGATGTTTTCCTTTTTGATGTGGTACAATGACGGATTGGGGTGAAATAGTCCCAGCGGACGTTCTTCCGTAGTGCGATTGTTTCGCAGAACCAGATCACACTCATAGGTACTGCCATGCATTCTGGCAATCGGTGTAATGGTATTGTGCGGCACACCATCAGTGGATGCCAATATCTGCACACTTGCATCGCTGTAGGTACGCCACTTTTCCAGAATCTTACTGCAAGCCGCAGCGAGCATGCTCCGGTTTGATGACTGCAGCCGTATCACAGACATGGGCCATTTTACAATGCCCACCTGCACATTCGGAAACTGAGGAAGCACATAGTATTTTTCAATCGGTGCTTTTGCCATGGCAAAGGAATAGTTGCCGCCCTGAAAATGCTCATGACTGAGAATCGAACCGCCCACAATGGGCAGATCTGCATTCGAGCCAATGAAATAGTGGGGCAAAATATCCAGCACATCAAACAGTTTCTCAAACACTGCCGCATCGATCTTCATTGCTGTATGTTTTTCGTTGAACACAATGCAGTGTTCGTGGTAATACCCATAGGGTGAGTATTGCAGTTGCCACGGTTCTCCCTGAATTTGCAGCGAAACCGGACGCAGATTCTGCCTTGCCGGTTGTTTCAAGTTGCCGGCAAACCCTGCATTTTCCGGACACAGCTGGCACTTGGGATATGCAGATGCTTGGCAGATTTTGCTGCGGCAATGTCCCTGGGATCTTTCTCCGGCTTGGAACGGTTGATCGTAATGTCCAGCGTGCCGTATTCGGAAGCATATGTCCACTTCAAATCCTTTGCAATTCTGCCCCGACGCACATAATTCAGGTTCTGGCTAAACGCATAGTACCAGCTCGTTGCTGCTTCCGGCGATACAGCGTAGTGCTTCCGAAAAGATGCCATCACCTCTCTGGGCATAGGTGTCAACACGCCCATAAGCCTGGTATCGAACAAATCCCGTGAGGCACTGGTATCCGGAATGAGATGCTGTGCACAGGCATAGTCGATCAGTGGCTGCAAAATCTCATCAATCTCTGTTTTCGAAGATGCATCTCCGCTGGTCTGCCAATCGTTCAGCTGAAAAATCTCCATGTACTGATTCTGTACCACATAACGATCTTCCGGTTGGATCAAATCGTTTTGTAATCCGTAATCAATCAGCTTTTGAATTTCATCGCAAATCATCTGTCTCACTCCTCGTATCCATTTGGGTGGTGCGTATGCCAATTCCACGCACTGGCAATGATCTCCTCCAGACTAAAATACGCATATTATGCTTCTCCTTTCAGTGAAAAATGGAACTGTGTTTCCTGCCGGTACGGGGTATTTGCACGCAAAATTGGCGAGGGAAAATTAGGATGATTGATGGCGTCCGGAAAATTCTGCGTTTCCAGGCAAAAGGCACCTCGTTTTCCGTAAGCACAACCGTCTTTTCCCAAATCCGCCGGAGTTTCTACGAAATTGGCAGTATACACATGAATGGCGGGCTGCGTTGTTTTGCAGGTAAGCCGGATTCCGCTCTCTGTGCTGTATGCCTCCGCCTGAATCGGTGAATCGGAAGGAACGGCAAAACTATGATCTAATCCGGCTGCGTTCTGAATCTGCACGCAATCCTCCTGAAATGCTGCCGGAATCGGCTTGTATGCGCGAAAGTCAAATGGCGTTCCTGCAACCGGTGCGATTTCTCCTGACGGAATAGAAGTCTGGTCAATTGGAATGTAGGAATCCGCAAAAAGTTTCAGCATATGATGCGCCAGTGTTCCACTTTGGTGTCCGTCCAAATTGAAATAGCTGTGGTTGGTCAGGTTGCAGATCGTATCTTTATCACAAACTGCCTCATAAGCAATGGTCAGAGTATTGGTATTGTCAAAGGTATAGGTAACAGTCACCTGCAAATTTCCTGGATAATGTTCCTCACCGTCCGGACTCTCTGTGGTGAAAGCAACGCTGTTCCCGCCGCATTCTGCCTGCCAGATACGCCGGCTTAAGCTGCGGTAACCGCCGTGCAAATGGTGTTTTCCATCGTTGCAATTCAGCTGTATCTCCTGACCATTCAGGACGAACCGTCCGTGACAGATACGGTTGCAGCACCTTCCAACAGTTTCGCCAAAATATTCTCCGCCGGTTTCATAGCCTTTCACATGGGCATAACCCAGCACCACGTCCCGCAGCAGCTTCTGCCGATCCGGCACCAGCAGAGAAACAATCGACGCACCATAATCACAAAGTGTCACACTTGCACCGGAGGCATTCTCAATGCGGTAGAAATGTGCCATCTGCCCACTGGAAGTTGGTTCAAATTCTGAAATCTGTACTTGTTTCATGCGATACACACCCCCATTTCTCAACAAATCCTCAGGCAAACTGCATGCCGCCAATGTTCCGGATCTGGAGGATCTGGCAGCTGCCCGCCCCAAACAATTGATCCATTTTTTTGCAGTAATCTTTCGCCATATGTACCGGCACAAATGCCTGAATAGTCCCGGCAAATCCTCCGCCGTGCACTCTGGAAACGCCCGCATCTCCGAGAATCTGCTTGCTCGCCCAGAGCCCCAGCGTAATACCCTGCTCTGCCGGTTTACTGCAAGAGTAGAGATTCTGGAGCCATTTCGCAGAGGAATCTCCGGATTCTTTCACCAGTTTCAGAAACCGTGGAAAATCATTGCTGGACAGTGCCTTTGCCTCCTCGGCTGCACGCCGGTTATCCCCGTAGAAATGGGCAGCACGCAAAATAGCACGGTCGGAACAAGCAGTTCGCAATTTCGGAAGTGCCTGCAGGAATGATTTCTCGTCCACTTCCCGCAGATGATTTTTTCCGAATTGTGCAGCCACCAGATTCATCTCCGCCGGAATAGAAACGTAATCATCTGTTAAATCTGCATGGCTGCCCTTGGTATCTGTGATACAAAGCATATAGCCGGCATCTTCAAACTGACAGGACAGCTTTTCGATTTTCGGGTTGTCCGTGTCCTCAAAATCAATGAACACAAATCCACCTACAGAGCTTACCATCTGATCCATCAGCCCGCTCTTTTTTCCGAAGTACCGATTTTCCGCATACTGTCCGATTTTGGCAATCTCTACTGCTCCGGCAGCACCTGCATGATAGTGCTGGTCGATGATAGTGCCGATGAGTACCTCAAAGGCAGCCGAAGATGAGAGCCCGCTGCCACTCAGGACATTGGAAGTGGTGTAAGCATCAAAGCCGCCTACAGCAACGCCCATTTCCTGAAATCTGGAAACCACACCGCGAATCAGTGCAGCGGACTTTCCCTTTTCCTCCGGATGTACCGTGAGGTCACACAAATCCACATAATCCTGCGGATACCCGGCAGATTGCAGCCGAATCACATGCTCGTCGTGAAATGCCACAATGGCAATGACGTCCAGATCAACAGAGGCAGCCAAAACACAGCCATGCTGGTGATCGGTATGGTTTCCGCCGATCTCGGTTCTGCCGGGTGCAGAAAATACGGCGATCTCCTCCCACTCCGGATACAGGCAAGAAAAGTTCTCTGCCGCCTGCAAATAGCGTGCTCGCTGTGCAGCAAGTACGGCATCGGAGCTGCCGTAGAGTTTGCAAAGCTTTTCATCATATTTTCCTGCGGTCAGGTCTGCCTGAAATTGTTTCAGTTTCATGGTCATGATTCCTCCTCTGTCGTCTTTTCGGATGTCAATTCAGTCTTGGGACTAGAAATGGCGGAAACCACCTTTTTCATATACGCATCGTTCAGCTTATACTTCCTGCGGTATACCACATATGCCAGCAGCATTCCCACAGCCGGAATTACACACATCAGCACACGAATGGAGTTCTGAGTTGCGAGGGACTGGATCTGATTCGGTACATATCCAGTCAGGTCCAGTGCAAAGCCAATGGACAGAGAAGTAAATGCAGCGGTCAGCTTCACGATCAGTGTCTGGAGGGAGAATACGACACCCTCATTCCTTATGCCCAGCTATATTCGCCGTAGTCCACCACGTCTGCCAGAAAGACTGTCGCACAGCCCAGTTCCAGACCAGTACCAGTCTTGACGATCACGCCTGCAATGACAGTGAGCACAATGTTCTGCGGTGCAAAAATACCGGTGAGCAGCAGGATCAGCAGCCCGATTGCCGGAAGAATACATGCCATCAGGAATGCTTTCTTTCTGGAGAGCATCTTGGTGACTTTCGGGAAAATAATCAGACCAACCACTTCTGCGATGGAGGCACTGATCATAAATGCAGAGAGCATGCTGCTGTTGTTGCAGACATAAGCAAAATAATAAGTTGCAACACCCATAATGAGCTGGATTCCCACGTTGTACAGGAGGATCAGAGCCACTGCCCAGCGAAGCTGGTCATTTCTCTTGATGATGGAGAAGATGTCCTTGAAAGAAACCTTTTCTGCCTTTTTGCCCACCTGCTTTTTCGGCAGATTGATGACGGTAACTGCAATGGTAAAGATAAAGGTTGCGGCAATGATCAATGCAAAACGATGATATCCTGTATAACCGCCTCCCAGTCCCTTGATGATCTGTACGCCAAATCCGGCGATAATCAGGGACTGACCGATGCTGGCAAAAATACGGGGCAGTACAGAAACCTTTTCTCTCTCGTGAGGGTCTGAAGTCAGATTCGGAACGATAGACCAATATGGAATATCCATAATAGTATAGGTCATGCCCCAGAGGACATAGGCAACGGCAGCAAATACGCAAAGTCCGATGCCGCTCAGATGGAAGTCGGTGAACAAAATGATAAAAACAAATGCGTTGATCAGTGTTCCGACCGTCAGCCACGGGATAAACTTTCCGAAACGGCTTCTGGTGTTGTCCACCAGCATTCCCATAAACAGGTCGTTGAAGGCGTCCCAGATTTTTGCGGAAAAGAACATGATGCCGATAAATGCCGGTGCGACCTTAATGATGTCGGTAAAATAGATCATGGAGAACGTTGCGATCATGCCATAGATCATATCCTTGCCCAATGCACCAAATGCAAATGTATACTTGACTTTCCCCGGAACTTTCCCGGGATACATGACGTTTCCGCCGCCGGCGGGTTGTGTGCTGTTTTTTAACATAAGAAAAACCTCCTTGAATCGGAACCTATTTTCGTTCGGGTCCCTGTTTTGTTGACATCTATATCATAGCACAGGACATTTCCAAAAGGAATACATTATTCTGTGCAAAAGATACAAATTCCAACACGATTCAAGAAGGTTTGCTTTATTTTATTTCGTATAAGGGGATTGCGGAAGATAGCAGACTTTTTCTTTCGGCATTTCTGCTCCGGCATCGAAATATCCCTGAATGATTGCAAAAATAGTTTTTGCCTGTTCCGGAACATTCAGATCTACCGTCCCGTAAATCACCCCGCATCAATGGCATCCTGCATGTCCTGAATCCCATTGATACCAATGATGACTGGCAGCGGCAGCTTCTGCTTTGCATAAAAATCTGCGACACCCAATGCCATGCTGTCATTGCTGCAAATCACCGCCTCGACTTCAGTTGTCTCCTCTGCGGAGAGGTTCTGCATCTCCCGCAGTGCAGAGGTTCTCGCCCAGTCCGCGGAGATCACATGGAGCTGATTCAGAGGAAGTGCAGCAGAAGCCGTTTGCAGAAACGCATCGGTACGGTTGATGACATCGGTATGTGCCTGTTCTCCCTCTACCAGAATATAGTCCAGCATGCCGTTCCGGTTCTTGTCCATCTCACAGGTATTCCAAGCCTGAATCAGCATTTCTCCCTGCATATTTCCGGCTTCTTTCGCCTCTGTGCCGACGTACCATACATTGTCCTGCTCCTCCAGATCCGCTTTCGCCGGTTCACGGTTGAACAGAATCACCGGCACATCCTGTTCCTGTGCATCCTCCAGTATCCCCACGACATTAGTGGGCGAAACCGGATTCCAGAGGATCACGTCATACTCCTGCTGCAAAATTTCGTAAAGCTGTGTGTTCTGTGTTACCGCACTGCCGGAGGCATCAAAAACATCGTAGATGTCTCCCTTCCGTCGATGGTCTTATCTTTCAGCTGACTGCGAATAGCATCTGTCAATGTCTGAATATAGGGGTCTTCCAGATCATATACCGCAATTCCCACTTTCAAAAAACGGTCAGTGTGCTGCTTTTGAAAGTGGACAAATCCGCCCACCATAGCAGCAGCCAGAAGTCCAACGCCGACCGCAGAGAAAATAAGGTTCTTCTTTTTCATGGCACTTCTCCTATTCAAACAGCAGTGCGTCCTGTTGGGCATCGAACAGATTTTCCTTTGTGACCTCACGCAGTTCTGGCGGAGAAAACGGCACATTTTTCCCCTGCATACGCTTTGTCAGATAGGCGATTGCCTGATACCCAAACCCATAATCATTCTCTGTCACGATCATGTCCACCGCACCGCTTGTCAGTAATGTATAATCCGGCTGTTCGGGGCAGATCTGAATGACTGCCGCCGCACGGGAAAAAGCTTTGGTGTCGTCTGTTTCTCCGCAGACCAGCAGTGTTTTAGAGCCGTTTTCAAAACTGGTATCCCGATCATATACCGCATCATTTTGTTTCAGACACTGCTCCACAGACTCCGCAATTCGCACACTCTTTGCCTGCGTGGTATCTGCGGAAATTTCGAACGCACCCTGTGCTGCCTCTTGGATTTGCGGGGATAGGATCTCGGAGATCTGTTCCATGCCATCGCTATAAGCACCGTGAAAAAAAGCAGGTGCATAGGTGACAGAGAAAACAGGGAGCTTGCATTGCTCCAGTATTTCGGCATAGAACTTTTCGCTTCCGGTGTAGTATTGTTCCGGACAGAACAGCAGAACACCGTCACAGCCCTGCTTTTTTTGTGCAGACAGCAATTCCGCCCATGCGTTTTCCGAGAGCTCCGGAGTGTGTATGATACGAAGTGACACCGCACAATCCTCTGCACCGTCATAGATGCCCTCCTGAAACGCACAGAAATCGGACACTGCATCTTCCGACAAAATCACGGCGATCTGTTTTTTTCTTGTTTGAAAGAACTGCTGTTCAAGAAACAACAGCAGTACCAGCAGAATCCCTCCGGCAAAGACCCAGAGCACCTTATTTTTCAATTTCATCTTCCTGCCTCCTCATGGGAAAATAGATGCGTGCCGTAGTTCCCTCATCCGGTGCACTGATTATCTGTACGCCATATGCCTCACCGAAATACAGCTTGATTCGGTCATTGACATTTTTCACACCAATTCCGGAGCCACGCTTGCTGGACACCACATCGCCCTGTATCATCTTCTGCACCTGTGCTTCGGTCATACCCTCGCCGTTGTCGATCACATCGATGTGCACCAGTTCGTTTACCGCATAGATCTTCAGTTGGATCTCCCCGTCTTCATACATGCCCTCCATGCCGTGATAGACTGCATTTTCCAACAGTGGCTGGATCACCAGCTTGGGACACAGGCAGTCCGCCAGTTTTTCGTCCCAATCCACCGTAAATGTAAACTTATCCTGAAACCGCACATTTTGAATGGAAAGATAGCTGACGGCGTGTTCCAGTTCCTTTTTCAGCGTGATAATGTCCTTTCCCTGACTCAAAGAGATGCGGAAAAACTTTGCCAGCATGGACACCATTTTTCCGGCACCCTCATACTTTTTGCTCTGTATCATCCAGATAATGGAATCCAGCGTGTTATACAAAAAGTGGGGATTGATCTGAGATTGCAGAAGCTTTCGCTCGGTAATCTGTTTTTCCCGTTCCTCTTTCCGCACTCGTTCCATCAGCTGATTTGTCTTTTCCGCCATGTCATTAAAGCCGTCGGAAAGTCCTCTGATTTCTCCGCAGCTCTCTGCTTTTGCACGAACCTGCAATTCCCCATGTCCAAACCGTTTCATGGTTTCGGAGAGCCGCAAAACCGGTGCGATCATCAGACGCTGAATCAAAAAGTCCAATATCACAGAAACCACCGCCATCAGCAGAACAATGACTGCGATTCCGGTTCTGAGCTGCGTGTTGTTTTGCAGTTCTTCCGTCAAAGAAGCAGCAGAGATCAGTTTCCAGCCGGTATATCCTATGGTTTGCTGCTGGAGCAGCCACTCCTTTTTGTCCTGCAAAACCACCTGATTTTTCGGTGCATGCAGCGTCCATTCGGTTCGCACACCGCTCTTCAGTCGTTTCTCAAAGGGATAGCAGATCAGATGCTCTTCGTTGTCCATCAGATAAAAATAATCCGTCTGTGATGCCGGATAGATGTTCAGCTCTGCCTCCATGTTGTCCATGCAGACATCAAACCGCAAAATTCCAGAACGGCTCTTTCCACCGTCCCGAAGCTCCACATAGCGGGAAACGGTCATGGCTTTTTGAAATCCTGCTGCTGTCTGGATATAATGAGGCACATCAAATGCGACGGTGTCAATTTCAGTTTCTGCTGCCTGAAACCATGCAGCACTGTCCACCGATTCTGTATCATAATTCTCTGCATTCTGCCAGAGCAGCGCCCCGTCAATATCATAAATGGCGGCATACAAAATCTTGTTTTCATGAAGCTGGCAGAAATCCGACAAAGTCTGTTCCGTCAAAAGTGCCTGCAGGTCAGCGCTCTTGATGATCTGATAATAGGCGGTATTGGCAAGCTCAATGGTGTCGTCCACATCTTCCTCAATGCTGAAACTCATACGCCGCAGCTGCTGGGTATTTTTCTCCTGCAAAAAAGCGGTGATCTGTGCCTTGGTATACTCTGAATAAAGGGAGATGATCAGTGCAGTGAACAGACTGACGGTCAGGAAAAACAGGGCAGTAAAAATCAGACGAATGCTCTTTCCGTCAATCTTCCGGTGCAACAATTGCAATATCTTTTTCATGCTAGTTCCCCGTTGCCAGTTCTTTTCGGAATTTTGCCGGCGACATGCCCATGTTTTTCTTAAAGACATAGCTGAAATAATTGGGTTCCGGATAGCCGACCATTTCTCCGATCACTCTGCTTTTTTCGTCCGTTGTCTTCAGCAGGCGAACTGCCTCGTCCACTCGCTTCTTCGTCAGGAACGCAAGAAAGCTCATGCCGGTTTCTTTGCGGAAGATGTTGGAAAAGTGAGATGTACTGACATGCAGATAGGCACACACCTCGTCCACGGACAACTCCGCATTGCCGTAATGCTGCTGGACATATTCCATGGCCTTTTGTGCAAGGATGCTGTTCCGATCCACCTTCCTCTGGTGAATCGCATAAATGATATAGTCGCAGTAATTCAGCAGCCATGCGTTCAGCTGCTCTCCCGTTTCCAGGGACAGGACCTTCATAGTCATACGCTTGGCATCGGCGAATATTTCGTCGTCCATCATGTGATACTGGCGAAAAATGCCAGAGATGGAAAAGATGATCTCCAGAATTGCTGACTGGTAAGCATTGAAATTATAGTGGCTCTCTTCCAGTTGTGTCACCAGCTTTTCCACTTCTTTCTGCACTTTTTCCTGATCTTCCAGCTTGATCGCCATTTCCAGTTTCTCTGTGGATATAGAGGTGTACACGTGGTTTTCGTACAATTCCACATCCTGATAAGAGGTCACAGACTCTTCTGCGGACACAACGCTGTATTCCAACGCCTCCATTGCCTGTGAAAACGAAGCTGGCAACTCTTCTAGCTTTTCACAGATGCTGCCGATGCCGCAGGAAAATGCCACTTGGTTATAGTGCTTGGAAATATGAGAGGCTTCGTTCAGTGCTTTCTGAATCCGTATCATTTCCAACGGTGCAGAGAGCAGCAACAGATAAATGATCTTGTCCAGATAACGAAATGTCCGAAAGGGACAGACCTGCTGCAGCATCTCATTGACGGATTCTGCCACGGAAAACTGCGACAGATAATCATCGCTTTCCTCCGTGATCTTCATAATGACCACACAAAAATGATTGGCATCCAGCGAAACCGACAGATTTTTTTGCTGCCGCTGCATCTGTTCTGGGGTAAGTGAGCCTCTGACCAGCTGTATTAGAAACTGCTCCTGCAACAATGGCAGGCTCTTTTGATAAATTTCCGCAAAACGCTCCTGATTTTGACGCTGTTCCAACTCCGTTTCTAATTCTCTGTGGATTTTTTTCAGCAGGTTTTGCATCTCCTGAAAGTCGATGGGTTTCAGCACATATTCCGATACCCCATACCGAATGGCAAGCTGTGCATATTCAAAATCGTCCCAGCCGGAAAAAAGGACAATTTTGATATGCATCATGTTCTCATGCAGGATTCTCGCCACTTCCAATCCGTCCAGAAACGGCATTTTAATGTCGCTGATTACCAAATCAGGACGAAGCGTTTCCGTCTGTTCCAGAAGCTCATTTCCGTTCAGTGCTGTTGCAATGACACGAAACCCCAGTGTTTCCCACTCCACAGAATCCCGAATTCCTTCTAAAATCTGTGGCTCATCATCCGCCAATATTACTGTAAAACACAAGATATTTTCCTCCATTCTCCGCCAATGCAGCTGATTATCAGTATGATTATAGCACATTTTTTCAGAATTGACAATGGAAAATAGAAAAAGAAAATCGGATCAACATATTTGAGAAAAATCACATCACTTCCCTCACCATGGTTTTGTCAATATCACTTGACACATTTTATTTGTATGTGTCAAGTTTCATTATACAGAATTAATTACCTTTACAGCCAAACATCTTGCAGAGATCCAAGAGATTTTAAAACAGAAACCTAAGAGCCACAAGTAATATTATAGGGAGCGCTACCGATTTGGAAACGCTCCCTACTTTTTTATTTGTCCTTTTCTCTGCACTCGTATGATCTGTTAATAAGTTGGATATGTTTTGACGTGAGTCATTTTTTATCAAGAATATTGAGTATCCCTCGGGATATATGTTAAATCTGTTGGTTATCCCCAAACTTTCTCTGCGATTTCCTTAACAAGAGCGAGCTTTGCCCACTGCTCCTCATCTGTGAGCTTGTTGCCTATCTCGCAGGACGCAAAACCGCACTGTGGGCTAAGGCAAAGTCTGTCAAGTGAGATGTATTTTGCAGCATCGTGGATACGGTCGATAACAGCCTGCTTGTCCTCAAGTTCAGGCTTCTTTGATGTGATAAGTCCGAGGACTACCTTCTTGTCGCCGCTTACTGCTTTCAAAGGTTCAAAGCCACCTGAACGCTCATCATCAAATTCAAGATAATATGCGCTTACGTTCTCACCTGCGAAAAGTGTTTCTGCAACGCTGTCATAAGCACCGCTGCTTGCATATGTTGAGTGGAAGTTACCACGGCAAACGTGTGTTGTGATAACAAGATCCTCAGGCTTGCCATCGATAGCAAGGTTGTTTATTCTCAACAGAAGTCTTTTTATATCCTCAAGACCTGCGTCGTCAACTCCAAAAATAGCCTTTGCATTAGGGTCAACTATCATGCCCCATGAACAATCGTCAAACTGAATGTTGCGGCAACCTGCTGCGTAAAGGTCAGCGATGACTTTTCTGTAGCCCTTTGCGATATCCTGAACAAGCTCTTCTGTATCGTTATAATACTTCTTTGTGTTTTCCAGTGCGAAAGGCATTATCATCTGCTCAAGAAACTGTGCAGGTGCAGGGATAGTCTGCTTTGCGACTGTGTTCTCGTCCTCGAGAGCCTTAACAAATTTAAAATGCTCAACAAATGGGTGGTCGCCAACTGATACCTTGCCTGTGAGATATGTATCATCTATCATTGCTGCCTCGCCATGAAATGGCAGACCTGTCTGTGTCTTGCTGTGACCAACGCCGTTGAAGCCCCACATAAAGTCAAGATGCCATGTGGCTCTGCGGAACTCTCCGTCAGTGATGATATGATAACCAGCCTTTTTCTGCTTTGCAACGAGATCAAGGATAGCCTTATCCTCTACCTCTTTAAGCTGCTCGGCTGTGATAGTGCCCTTTTCAAAATCTGCTCTTGCCTTTTTCAGATAGTCAGGTCTGAGAAAGCTGCCCACAAAATCGTAGCGGCATGGTACTTTGATATTATTGCTCATTTTTATTACCTCTTTCATTTTACTACAGTTTATTTCCTATTGGTTTGCTGGTATTTAGTATAGCACGAAAAAAGGCGATAGTAAAATATTTATTTCTGTGGGATAGATATAGTTTCAAACTATATCGGATCGAATAGTTTGCTTGACTTTGGTGCATATGGTGTGGTATAATGAATAATACGATATAATTAGACGATAAATCGAGATTAGATAAACAAAGGTATGTAATATGATAAAAATTGTGTGGTCAATAAAAGATATAAATAAATATCAAACAGGAAACTTACCCGATAATGCAATAAAGATAGAAACGCCTAAGAGCGTCGATGAACTGATGAAAAAAGCGTTGCCGATAGCTGTAATTCTATGTGTTTTACTTTTTGCCGCTATGCTTGGTAAAACCATTGTGTGCAAGGTGGTCGTGATCTCTCCAATATTTATTCTGGTGGGATTTGCTTTAGGCTTTTTATTGTTGATAATTCACGAGTGGTTACACGGAATCGTTTATCCTAAGGACGCAGATGTAACAATAGGAAGAATTAAAGGAAAGACAACATTCGTGGCATTAGCATCATATCCATTAAAACGAGATAGGTTTATATTGATGTGTCTGCTGCCTTTTGTTCTTGGGGTGGTTCCTTTTATATTATTTTTAATTAGTCCTGCCGAATTTAGAGTATTTAATGGATTGAATTTTGGTATGGCGTGTATGGGTATGGTTTCGCCATTTCCAGATGTTTATAATGTCCTTACCGTTCTAAGGCGCTCTGAAAAAAACGATTCAATAATGTTCTACAAAAATGATATGTACAAGATCTCTTGAATTTCCAGACTAAGCTTTACCCATATATTCCACCGATACAGCCCCCTCTGTATCGGTATTTTTCTGTCCTTACCGCCTTCCATCGCCCCAATTCTATTGACATTTCCACCTTGTTGTGCTATCATAAAAGTTCACAAGTTAGTCATAACTAGCTATATGATACCGCAGAATTAAGATAGATAAGAAAGGCGGAACATAATGAAAAGTTCTGCAATAGTAAAAAAGGCACTGCATAAAGCAGACGGTGTTTTGTACCCGACTGTCGGCAGGAAAGATAAAGTCGTTATTACAATATCAAGTTGCAACGTCAT
Organism: Ruminococcus sp. AM31-15AC; assembly: GCF_003462045.1. Lineage (NCBI taxonomy): Bacteria > Bacillati > Bacillota > Clostridia > Eubacteriales > Oscillospiraceae > Ruminococcus > Ruminococcus sp. AM31-15AC. The sequence goes on from NZ_QTYG01000005.1 coordinate 42,960, forward strand.
GCAATGAAAGTTTTTTTACTTTATTCAAGCTTTTTTTGTCCACCTAATTTTTTTGAACAATCATGCTTTTTCTGACATATTATAAAAATGAAAATGCAAACGCAGTCACACTGATCTAATGCGTTTGAGATATGGAGGGTAATTTATGTCAGAAAAGTATTTTTTGGGTGCAATGACGCAGAATGGTTTTTCCACGGAATTTGGCAAGATAATGGCTGATAAGGAGTATTTCACATTCATACTCAAAGGAGGTGCAGGCACGGGAAAATCTTCACTTATGAAAAAGATAGCCGCTGAGTTTGAACCGACAGAGGACGTCACTAGATTTTATTGCTCCTCTGACCCTGCTTCCCTTGATGCAATCGTTCTGCATACATCAAAGGCCATAATCTGCGACGGCACTGCGCCCCACGTTATGGAATGTTCATATCCAGGAGTTTGTCAGAAAATAATCAACTTAGGAGAGTATTGGGACGAAGAAAAGCTGAAGGCCTTCAAATCTGAAATAATCGAGGTCACAGACAAAAACAAGTCGCTTTTGGCAAGAAGCAAAAGGTTTACCACTGCCCTGTCTAACGTTTGCTTCGATACCTACAATTGCGGTGAAGGCTGTCTGCTGGAGGAAAAGCTGAAAAGCTTCACAGAACGATCAGCAAAACGTCTTCTAAACAAAAAAGGCTCTGGCAGTGGCAAAACTGATCTTAGACAGTTGACCGCCTTGACAGAATACGGCTGTATGACGCAGCTTGCCACTCTTGACAGCTACCTTGACGTGTTCGCCATGAACGATGATTATTATGCCGCTTCCCACAAGTTCGTCACCCTCATGGCACAGCAGGCTGTAAAGCGAGGTTACGATGTTATCCTCTGCCCTGCTATCCTATTTGGCAACACACTTTACGAGCATTTGCTTATCCCGGAGGCTGGCATCGCATTTGTGATAAATTCCCCTATAAGCAAGCTTGACGGCTTTGAAAAAGCTATCAACATGGGCAGATTTTATGACAAGAAAAAGATCTCAGCCCTGAAAACAAGACTGAGATTAGATAAAGTCACCGCCTCCGACCTTGCAGAGGAAGTGTATTCAGGCATCAAGAAAGCCAAGAAAGTCCATGACGAGATAGAAAAGTATTATATCGCCGCAATGGACCACACTGCCCTTAATAAGGTTTGCGACAGCATTTCAAGGGAAATTCATGAGAGAACTATAAAATAGTTTTCCACATTCCGTCGTAAGGCGCAGGCTCAAAGCCCATTTTCTTATAAAGCGATATGGCTCTGCCGTTTTCAAGCTCGACTTCAAGTCGGATACGGCGGAGCTTTTTGTCGCCATTTTCCTCGATATACTTAAAAAGCTCTCTGCCCAGACCTTTTGAGCGGTATTCCTCCAGCACAAAAAGCTCATCTATCCATATAGTAATACCGCCTGCTTCAACTGAATATGTTTTCATTGTAACACAGTAGCCAACATTATTGCCGTCACAAACGAGCATATAACCCTGCACATACACATCAGACCTCATCATTTCATCGAAGCCCTGCTCAAAATGCTCTCTTGGAACAGGTTTGTCAACCGCAGAAGAATTATAGAACTCAGTGGAAAATCTGATGTAATCTTCCCTGTCCTCAGGCACAAATTTTCTTATCATTTTTATCTCTCCGTTTCTTTGGTATTAGCCTATTATAGCATTTTATTTACCAAAAGTCAAATGCACAAATCCTGTTGCAAATGCTCAGATTATGTGATATAATTATCTTGGATAATTTTAATCATATTTGTGAGGATAGATCATGAAATATACTTTTGATTGCGACCACTGGGGAAGCAGTTTTTCAGTGCCGTCTAAAGTGGTCGATAAATACATAAAATTAAGTGATGGCGACTTTGTAAAGGTACTTCTCTGCATACTCTGTTCAACGGAACGTGAATGCGACAGTGCAAAGCTTGCGGAAAAGTCTGGGCTTTCTGAGAACACTGTCATTGACGCTGTGACACATTGGGTATCACTAGGAGTCATCACCACAGAACGCAGTGATATGGCAAAGTCTGCACAGGTCAAAGCCGTTTCTACACCTGTTTCAGACCCTGAAACAAAGACCGAGCCTGTTTCAAAAGTTGAGGCAGTTGCCCCGAAACGTCAGAGCGTTTCAAACAAGCTGTGCATAAGATACAAAAATTCTGAGATATTGGAAAAACAGCAGAAAGACCCTAACCTTGCACATCTCTTTGACGAGATACAAACCGTTTTACAACGCACTATCAATGGAACTGAGCAAGGGGAACTTCTTGCTCTTTATGAATATTACCGATTTGATGCTGCATCTATTCTCTTAGCCGCAGAATACTGTGTGTCACTTGAAAAGCACAACGTGTCTTACCTTGTGACAGTAATGCGAGGGTGGTTTGAACAAGACATCTGTACTTATCAACAAATTGAACAAGAAATAATTAGGCTTTCCAACATAAAAAAGTATGAATTCAAGGTACTGAAAATTTTCGGACAGACAGCAAAGCCGTCAAAGCAGCAGCTTGAGTTTATAGAAAAGTGGCTAACAATGGGCTTCACTGTTGAAATGCTGGAGATAGCCTATAACAAGTGCGTTGACAATACCAACAAACTGAATTACAAATATATAGACACTATACTGTCAAACTGGGCTGGCAAGAGCATCACTACCCCTGAACAGGTCACACACGAGGACGAAAAGTACCACACCTCCAAGAAAAATAAGAATACTAATAAGCAAACTTCCTATAATCTTGATGATTTTGAAAAATTCGCAATGAATTTTGATCTAGAAAAGTCAGGAAAACTATGATAAGGAGTAAAAAATGAAATATTCAATAACTGCCTATGACAAGGCTGAAAATGAACTTAAAAGACGGCGTGAAGCTGTCATGAACGAGCATGAGGTTCACGCTCAGGAGATAGCACAGCGACTTCCTGAAATAGAGGTTCTTACAAGATCACTAAAAGCAAATAACTGTGAACTCATGAAGGGCATAGTAGGCAAAAATGCTCATGGAAGAGAATATATACAAAAAATGCGTCAAAACAATGCCAATACTAAACGTGCCATTAAAGGGCTGCTTAAAATGGGAGGTTATCCTGAAGACTACCTTGATTATCACTATTACTGTCCTAAATGCTGTGATTATGGCTATCGTGACGGAGTGAAGTGCCAGTGCTTCACCGACTTGCTGAAAAAATACACCACTGAGGAGCTTAACGAGAATTGCAGTATCCAGCTCCACGATTTTTCTGAGTTCAGGATAGAATTTTATCCTGAAAGCGACGGTAACGGAATGTCACCGAGAGATAAAATGAGAACGGTGTATTCAAACTGCCGTGCATATGCTGACAAATTTCATGAAAACTCTCCATCACTGTTTTTCATTGGCAAAACAGGTCTTGGCAAGACTTTTCTTTCAGCCTGCATTGCAAATGAACTTATACAAAAGGGTTACAGCGTCATTTTTGCCTCTCTGCTTAAGCTTCTCAGACAGATAGAGGACGAGCATTTCGGCAGAGCTACAGGTCAGACACTTGACATCATAGAGAATGCCGACCTTGTTATCCTTGACGACCTCGGCTCAGAATTTCAAACGAGCTTTACCGATTCTGTGATCTATGAAATAATCAACGAGCGTATCAACCTTGGCAGGCCAACGATAATCTCTACTAATCTCACCAATGAAGAATACAATGCAAAATATAATGAGCGTATAGTTTCGAGGCTCACAGGCTGTTTCATGCCTATTATGTTTGTGGGAAACGATATTAGACACGTAAAACTGAAAAATAATCTTTAAGGGGTAAAAAAAATGAAAAAAATCAGGGGAACTTTTCTTTCTATACCGGTGCTTCTGCTTGCAAACGCACCTGCGCTGTGGAAACTTATTGACATAAATTCTCTGCTCAAAACGCTTATCATCATACTTTTGGCACTATACACCTTGGTTTTCATGTTCAAATCACATGGACGCAAAGGTTCTCATGGAAAAATCCGACGGCTTGATTCCGGAGCGTTTGTACTTGGCTGCGGTGTTTTGCAAAGCGTTATACAGCTTATAATAGTGACAGCGCTTTGCTTTACAAAGCTGAACGGTTGGCGGCTTCTTGCAAATGCACTTTGCGCTTATGCTATAACAACGCTTTTGTGTCTGAGTGGCATTGTGCGGATAGCGGCTTCGGCACGTCAGGTGAAAATACTGTGGTATGTTATTCTGTTATTCACCTGGTACATACCTCTTGTGAACTGCATCGTGTTCAGAAAATTCTACAAGGCAGCGAGAAGTGAATACTACTTCGAGCAGGCAAAGCTTGACCTTGACGCTGCACGAAAAGAGAACGAGATATGCAAGACAAAGTATCCTATACTTATGGTGCATGGCATATTCTTCCGTGATTGGCAGGTAATAAACTATTGGGGCAGGGTACCTAATGAACTTATTAGAAATGGCGCAGAGGTCTATTACGGCAAGCAACAGTCCGCCAACAAAGTATCCGTCAGTGCCACTGAGGTAGCTGAAAGGATAAAAGAAGTTATTGCAGAAACCGGTGCAGAAAAGGTCAACATAATCGCACACTCAAAGGGCGGGCTTGACTCGAGATACGCTATCTCTCACCTCGGCATGGACAAATATGTGGCAACTCTTACCACCATAAACACGCCACACTATGGCTGTAAATTCGTTGATATGCTTCTTGGAAAGATTCCTGAGAGCATACAGAGCTTTGTTGATAGAAAATACAACAAGCTTTTCACTGCTCTGGGTGACAAAGACCCAAGCTTTTTAGATGGCGTTTATGACCTGACTTACAAAAACTGCTCTGAGCTTAACGCAAGCACCCCTGACAGCCAGTTGGTTTCCTACCGCTCCGTGATGAGCAAAATGAACAGCATACGTTCCGCTGGTTTTCCGTTAAATATCGGCTATCTGCTCAACAAGCCATACGGCAAGGGCAATGACGGGCTAGTAACAGTTGAGTCGGGGCTTTATGGTGAAAACTCCAAGATGATAGAACACAAGGGTAAGCGTGGCATTTCTCATGGCGACGTTATCGACCTTTTCAGGGAGAACATCAAGGATTTTGACGTGAGAGAATTTTATGTAGATATAGTAAAAGAGCTTAAAGAACAAGGCTTCTGATTAAAAAACACCCGTATCGCACATGATACGGGTGCTTTGCTATTTTCTGGGGCGAATTAAATATTTCATTCTGAAACGCTGTCTGCCCTTGATAGTTTTGCGATTGAAGTTTGCTATCTTCGCATTGAACACAGACATCATTCTAAGCTCATGTGGTGGAAGCCCCTCCTCACCATAAAACCGACAGTCTGACAGACTATCGGTCAAAACTCAGTTATCTATTTTTGTCACATTGTCATAAACTATCTTATATTTTTCGCAGACCTTTTCATAATCCTGCTCATAGCCTGACAGCTCACCGTCCCTAAGATCCTCTGTAAGGTCATAGCTCGCCTTGTAAAGCTCGTCAAAGCCAAGATTGCTGCAAATGCCTTTGAGGGTGTGAGCCATACGGAAAGCTTCCTTGGCGTTTTTCTCCTCTAAAGCCTTGCACATATCCTGAAAAGTTGTATCATCAGCAAATCTTTTTGCAAACTTTGTTATCATTTTCTCACTGCCGAAACGTACCAGAACGTTGTCATAACTTGCGCCAATGCTTTCATAAAATTCTCTAGTAGTCATCAGGACACTCCTTACAAATCATATCATCTCTTATTCTACGCCCTTTGCAAGCTCGTTCTGAATATCTTTAAGACATTCGACAAGCACAGGGTTGAATGTGCCGCACTCTCCGTTAAGTATCAATGCCATAGCCTTTTCATGAGAATACGCCTTTTTGTAAACTCGCTCGCTGACAAGTGCGTCATAAACGTCGGCGACAGAAACTATCTGAGCCGATATGGGTATCTCGTCGCCTTTTAGTCCGTCAGGATAGCCCCTGCCGTCATAACGCTCATGGTGCCACCTGCATATGTCATGGGCTATCTTCAAGAGTGGCTCGTCACGGAACTGCTCAAGACTTTCAAGCATATTCGCTCCGATAGCGGAGTGAGTTTTCATTATCTCAAACTCCTCTTTTGTTAGCCTGCCGGGCTTATTGAGTATCTTATCGTCAATGCCTATCTTGCCAATATCATGGAGTGCCGCAGCCATTGGTATGAGAAGCTGCTCAGTGCCGCTGACAGTATACTTGTTTGTGCGCATAGGAAGCCTATCTAAAAGCAGTTCCGTTATGCGCTTTATGTTCACCACATGGCTTCCACTCTCGCCGTTTCTGAACTCTACTATCTGGCTGAGTATGCTTATCATCATACGGTTGTTTTTATCTTTTTCGTACATCTGGTCGCTGACAAGGGAAATAAGTCTGCGCTGTTTTGCATAAAGCTTAATGGTATTGAACACACGCTGATACACTACGCGTGAATCAAAGGGTCTGCTGATATAATCAGAAACGCCAAACTCATATGCTTTTCTTATAGAGGACGCAGAATCCTCGCTTGATATCATTATAACAGGTATATCATCTATCCAATGATGTTCCGCCATATAGTCAAGGACTTCAAATCCGTCCATTTCGGGCATGATTATATCTAAAAGCACAAGTGAAATTCCAGTGCCATACTGATTAAGCAGGTCAATACACTCCTCGCCGCTTGCCGCCTCATGTATGATATATTCATTGCCAAGCATTTCAGAGAGTATCTCTCTGTTTATACTTGAATCGTCAACAATAAGTATCTCCTGCTTTTGAGGCTCACCGACAACACTTTCGTGACCATCTGTGACAACTGTATCTTTCTTTGTCTTTGCCTGATACATAAGCTTATCAGCCTTGCTGACAGCTTCGTCAAGGCTATCGCCATCAGAGAAAACGCCGCCGACGCTTGCTGACAAACGTATATTTGAATACCCTGGCACAGTTGCCGCATGGATATTTCGTTTTATCTTCCTGAGCTTATGGGCAAAATCGTCCTCCTGAATATCAGGCATGACAAGCAAAAACTCGTCGCCACCATAACGCACAAGCACATCAGATTTTCTAATACAGCGCCTTATAACATCAACCACTGTCACAAGCACCATATCTCCTGCGTCATGACCACATGTATCGTTATAAACCTTGAAGTCGTCAAGATCTATCATCGCAACGCCCGCAGGCACATGGGACTTTTTAAGCTTATCTTCAAAATATCTCCTGTTGCTCGCACCTGTCAATGCATCAGTATACATTGCCTTATGATATTTTGACAGCTTATTCATTATCTTTTCTCTGTCCTGAACACCCAGCAGAGAGTCCTCATCAAGCTTTTTGATAAGCTCCATAACATACGGCTCTCCGTCAACCTGAACATACTTTGAAAAGACCTGATAGATGTCAGTTCCCATAAATTCAAGCTTAGTTCTCGGCTTTTTATCAATAAAAGTTTTTAAGGATATACAGTTTTCACAAGGCTCGTCCACTTTCCAAAAAGAAAAACACTGACATGGATTTTCAACGCAGCCGCTCACTCCATGAGGACCGTCCGCTTTCAGAAGCCTGACAAAATCAAAAGTTTTCCTGAGAACGTCAATTTCCTTTTCTATCTCCGAAGAGGTAGAACTCAGTTGGCTTTCGCTGTTATCATCGCAGGTCCATAATTTGTACACGTCCATATTCACGTTCTCCTTACGCTTAGTGTAGACTTATTGTTGCTTTTTTTACTTTTTTCGACATTATTAGCTGATTTATTATACCACACCTCAATCGCATTGTCAACCGAACGATACAAATTACAATATTATTCACAATATTAACTCATTCATATTTTAAGCGACTTTGCTCTAGTTTTTTATATACTTATCGTCATTCATAAAGTAAATATGGCACTCCACCTTAGTTTCGTCACTGAGCGAAAGCATTTTTCTGAGTATCTTTTCGTAGAAATCAAGCTGTGAACGATATGTCTTTAAAATTCTCTCCTCAAAAAGCTTTCTGTCGGCTTCTTCCTGTATGTTGGTCTTATAGTCGATTATGATAAAGCTTTTGTCTGACATTTTAAGCACAAGATCCATAACTCCGTTGCTGTATTCATTGCCGTCCATACTGTAGAATGGAAGCTCTGTATACACTGCCTGCGCAGTTTTGAGCAATTTTTCGATATCCTTATCTTTCAAAAAGCTGTGAAGCTGATAGTTGATATAGTCCTTATAAAAGCTCTCAGAATCTTGCAAACTGCACTCGTCCTCAAAGTCGAGATACGCTCTGCTGACAATCTTCTGAATTAGCTCATTTTGCTGTGAAGTTTCGTTATACGGAAAAAGCTTTTCACGCATATTCACTGCAAGCTCAAAGGCACGATGTACCATATGACCGATATCTATGCCCATTGGACGTTTGTAAGACAGTTTCTCCACTCCACTTGGTGCAGTGACCTTTTTGCCGTCCTCAAGGTGGCTAGGAGTGATTTTGCTAACATATTTCTCACTGAGCTTTTTAACGTTTTCATCAAAAGCATTTCGGCTGTTGTTCACCTCGTCGAATATATCCTTGACGTTTATCTGCACCGCCTGCGCAGCACTTTGCGCTGTGGCATTGTTTATCTGCGGCAGTTCTCTGCCTATTTTGCTCATTGTAAGTTTGTCGATCACAGGTTTTTTCCGTTCAAAAGTATACACAAATATAAAAGCCTGCTTTGCTCTTGTGGCCGCAACATATTCAAGCCTGAGCTGTTCGCCAAAATATTTATCCTCTGCCTGCTTCCTCTCATTAGGGTAGAATGTCAGATAGTCCATATATGAATAATCGCTTGTTTTCAAAGGTACATAGACCTGTCTTTTAGCCACAAGGTCGGTGTACTTTCCACCGCTGAATTTATGATTTTTAGCCTCCGCCATAATAACGATATTCCCCTCAAGACCCTTTGCCTTGTGAAGATTCATGAGCCTTACGCAGTTCTGCTCACTGCTGTCAAGGATAAGCTCTTTTTCTTTCAACACAGAAAGCTCGTTTTTCATCATGTCCATAAGCTCGCCGCTTCCTGCAAAATCCTGCTTTTCCCACTTTTCAATAAGATAGATAAGATTTGAAAGCTCATATTCTCTGTTGCTGGTATTATCAAAAAGAAGCTCAGGAAAATCAAGTATCTTATATAGCTTCGCTATAGGCTCATTAACAGTATCGGCAGACGCCTTTACTGCAACAAGCGTGGCGTCATTGCTTTCACAGTTTTGTTCATAATCGTCTACGTCAATTTCAGCGTCTTCAAAATCGATGCTGTCAGGCCTACATCTCCAAAGGATAGAATAAGCCTTTTCCTTTGCGGTAGGGCTGTAGCTTTCAAAAACGAACTCTGCAAGAGCAATAAATCTTTTCAGCACCAGACTGTTTTTCTGAGGACGTTTGCCCAACATTGTATATGGTATGCCACGATCTGTCAAGACCATTGAATAAAACTCCATTTGAGTTGTGTTCCAAAGAAGCAGAAGAAAATCACTGTATCTTATAGGTCTTTCCACACCCTTGTCGAATATCTTTCCAACCTTCACTAGGTCTGATATTATCTTAGCCACGCTTTCAGCACCAGGCTCTTTGACAAAATACGCCCCTCTGATAACATCATCGGAAACAGCCGCAGGCTTATCAGCCTTTGATATCATATCGCTGTATGTCATACCATATTTGCCGTTTATTTCAGGCTGGAACTTTTCATTTACCCAAGCTATAAGCTGCTCATCAGAGCGGAAGTTGTAATCAAGTGAGAAAAACTCGCAGTTTTTCTCGTTATTGTTCTGGAATTTGGCTTTCATTTTGTTATAAAGCCTGATATCAGCATCACGGAAGCCGTAGATAGACTGTTTAGGGTCGCCCACCGCAAACAACGCACCATCACGGAGCGGGCATTGCCATATATCACCGCCTGCTATAAGCTTGCTGTCGTCTGCACAAAGATACAGCAGAAGCTCAGTCTGCATAACATCAGTATCCTGAAACTCATCTATATAAATGCAGGAATACTTGTTTTTGAAAAACGCTCTTGCCTCACTGCTGTTTTTGAGAAGCTCGTGAGTGTGATACAAAAGCCCGTCATTTGAAACGCTCTCACCGTCTTCACTCTCCTGATAAGCCTTTACAGCCTGCTCTATATACGTTGCCGTCTTGTTGAGGGCATACAGTGCATTTTCCTTCTTTACATTATCAAACCCACTTGGGCTGAAAATGGCCATGTTCTCATTGCTCTTTGGATGATCTTTCTTAATTTTAGTCTTATTAAAAGGCTCAAGTAACTTTTTGCAAGCTTTAAGATTAGCGCAAACTTTCACATAATTATACTCCGAGTCATAGACATTCATATTATCAGGAAAAAACTTTGTCACATCACCAACAAGAAAACCTGCTATATCTTCGTATTTTCCACCCAAAGCACCATTATAGAAAGCACGCACAAGACTATCCCTATAGTTACACATTTCTTTATAGGCAAGCTTATTTATGGTGTCAAATGTCACACTGTCATAGCTTTTATCCCTAACAAACTCAACATCTCTGTATTCAGCACACTCAAGAAATGTTTCCATAAGAAAGTTTTTCACACGGCTGTCTCTGAGCTTATATTGATTGCTGTTCAGAAAGCCGAAATCTTCTATGTTCGCACCATTTGTGCGGTAATATCTCTCGAAAAAGTCAGCCTGTGCCTGCTTTGTTTCACCATCCTCGGCAAGTTTTAATCCCAAATGCAGGTCAGCTTCAAAAGGCTGTTCTGACAACATACTCAAACAAAAGCTGTGTATAGTGCTTATCTTCATGCGCTGTAAATTCATAACAGCGTTCTCATACAGCTTCTTTTCCTCACCGCTGCATTTTGCGATATTCTCCGTAAGCCCTGCCTGTATCCTCTCATAAAGCTCGTTTGCAGCAGCATTGGTGAAAGTTATAAGCACTATCTTTTCAACAGGTATACCTGCGCCTATCTGACCTATAACACGCTGTATTATAAGCCTTGTCTTACCTGCACCTGCGCCTGCTTCAACAAGGATATTCTTATCATAACTGTCTTTGTTTATTATATAGCTTCTTATCTGTTCTTCACTCATTCTGTTGCACCCCCTGAGCAAACTTCTTCATAAGCAGGACAAAACGTGCATGGAGTAATTTTATCATTCTTATTCACAATACACTTTTTAAATCCCTCTTCTACTATTTTCTTAAATGTTATTGTTATCATGTTTTTAATTCCAGAATTATCCTTATTGTTAACTACATGGCAATTCCCTTTTTCAAGAATGAAAACATAATCTGCGGAAACGATATCACTTTCGCTCACTTCTCCCACAGGCGTAAGACCTTTTTCAAGCGCAAGGGCATAAATATGATCCTGTGGGTCTTCTGGAAGCTTCTCCCTGAATTTTTTGATATCCTCCGTCTTGTAGTCAACTATCTGATATGACACCTTTGTGCCGTCTATTATCTTGTCAAGGCGGTCTATCCTGCCCCTTATGGTGACTTTATATTCGCCTATTTTCACATCGCCGACAAATGGATACTCGACCTCAACGACCTCACGTTTGCCTGAGTGTATATCGCCGTGCAGTTCGTCAAGATAAGCCTTGACACAGGTGTAATATTCCTCTCTCTCACTCTGCGCAACAGCCATATCCAATGGTGGATAATCAAGAAGGTATTTTTTCGTAACGCTCTCGAATATCTCATCAAGCACCGCTGTGTCAACAATTTCAGACACCTCAGCCGCACTTTTGCCTTTAAGCACAGTCTTGGCATAATTCTCCATTATCTCATGTATATACATTCCCTTGACATTGCCTTTGAGCCATGCACTGCGGTCTATATCCACCTCCTGCGGCTTTTCAACATGGGCGATACGCTCATAGAAAAACCTCAGCGGACACTGAAGCATAGTCGAAAGGCTTGTGGCAGAAATGATAAAATGATTATTTTTGCACATTTCACGCAATATATCTATACGGCTTTCTCTTTGCTTATCAAGATACTCCGTAAGGCTTTCGCTTTGCTTTGCACCGTCATCATGAAGCCCGATTTTTTCTGCCTTGTTAAGAAAAGCACTGTTTAATGATATCTCAGAACGCACGCTCACCTTGCGTCTGTCAGAAAGATAATCATACACTTCTATTTTGTTTACATCAATGCCCTTTTCAGCCGCAATAACAGTATACACTGCCGACGGGCTTTGCGCTCTTATTTCTACGGTATCATAAACACTACAGCTTACAACAAGGTTTGCTCTCTCAGCCATGAGAACAGTTCTCACAAGGTCAGTGAGCTTTCTGCGCTCGATAGCGTCAGAACAATGGTCACGGTTGCCGAAAAGCTGTTCTCTCTCCTTATCGTTCAGAACAGGTGACTCGTCCTGCATGACAGGAAATCTTCCTGTTGTCAGACCAAGAACATATATGTTTTCATGAAAAGCGCAGAATACCGCCCCATAAGACAGCAGGTAACAGCGCCTTTTGATGCAGGCAAAGAATACCTTGCGTTCTCTGCAATGTCGGTGATCTCAGTCATTGCTTCCTGCAAGCTAAGACTCTTGTCATAGTCTGCATAAAATCTATATCTGCCTATCAAAGCGTCCTTAACGCTTGATATGGAACTTCTCTGCTCAGCGTTTGTACCTCTCACATACTCATTCACCAATTTCAGCACGCCACCGTAAAACTCTTTTGCGCTGACATTTTCTTTTTTAAAGACATCATAAAAGTCCGTGAACACCTGACTATCCCTTGTGCTATACCATTCAATGCCCCAGCCGTTTCCTGAGTTCTGTGCTTCAAGGAATATCCTGCCCTTGCTTTTGGTCTTGCCGTCCTCTATTTCTTTCTCATAATGAAAAACAGGCGAAAGCATCACATCTTTGAAAAGGTCAAATCTATAGTCATTTTTGCACCATTTGAGCATTGCCCTGAAAAATGCAACAACGTCACTGTGTCTGCATGAAATGCCCTCAGGAAATTCCACGGGGACTTTGTATTGATCGCACATATTCATGAGCAAGTCCATATACTCATCATCTGGACACAGCACAGCGGTATTGCAAAGCTCGTAACCACTGTTCACGATATGTAGAACAGTTCTCTCCACCTCGTTTGTTACGCCATAATTTCTCCAAAGCTCCGCCTTTTGTGCTAACTCTCTCAGACCATTCTGATACTGCTCATCGCTCATATCAGCCATGTTATCTATAACCGCAGGATCAGGCAAAAGCCCTATATACTCCGCTGTCAGATTGTCAGCTTCTATTTCTTTGTCATATGCAAAATGAACGCTGTTCACGTCTGCCTTACCAGCCTTTATAAGACCGCTGGCAATGCTTATGAGCTTTGCACTGTCATATAGTTTGCTGTCTGAAAGCTTATTTTCATACGCTTGAAAGATCGCACTCAGCGTGTTGATACGTCTGCTGTCCAAGGACAATGAATCAGGGCCTATACAGTTCATTCTAAGCTCTGATATTGTCTTGAATATCTCCATGCAGGCATTATGGTCGTCGCTTTTGAAATAGCTTATACCGCTTTCATCAATAATACGTCTTACTATCTCACAGCCCTCAGCATTTGACAGCGTTATTATCCTGCTGTCCATATACTCGGCACTGGTTTCGATAATATGCTTTGCATGATCTGCGACTGTGTATCTTTCAAGCCTTATAACAATATTTTCACCGCTTGCGTTCTCCAACATTCTCTCGGCGTTGAGATAATCATTACATATGTAAACCTTTTCAGTCAAAGGGTCTGCTTCATTACAGTCTTTGAGCCACTCTATAAAAGTCATTACGCTTTCTCCCCTAACATAAATTATCATAATAACATTTTACCATAGCAGAAAAATCTTGTCAATCTACAATTAGCGTGTTTGTATACTTTTTTGAAACATAATATTAAAGAAAATTTATTGACAAAATCATACCGCTATGTTAAAATATACTTTGTAAAACTTGCGTGGATTTTTCCTGACAGTATGTCACTTTTCGCCACACAGCAAACAGGCTGTGCGGCTTTTTTTCTGCCCACAGACAAAGGAGTGTAAAAAAATAAATGAACAGTGATTTCATGAAAACAAGACCGATCTTCCCTCTTCTGCTTTCAATGTCCCTGCCAATGGTGATATCAATGCTTGTAAACTCTCTTTACAACATCATTGACAGCTTTTTCGTGGCAAAGATAAGCGAGGACGCAATGACATCGCTTTCACTGGTGTTTCCTGTGCAGAATTTTATAAGTGCCACTGCTATCGGCTTTGGTATCGGCATCAATGCGGTCATTGCCATATATCTTGGTGCAGGCAGAAAGGAAAAGGCTGACATTGCCGCAACTCAGGGGCTTGCCCTTTCGGCTTTGCATGGTATTGTGCTAATGATAATATGTATACTTATAATGCCTGCATTTCTATCTATGTTCACAAGTAATAAAAACGTTGTAGATCTTGGCGTGCAGTATTGCAACATTGTATTTACATTCTCTCCTGCATTAATGCTTGCCATTGCATTTGAGAAGATATTCCAATCTGTCGGCAGAATGAAGATATCAATGTTCAGTATGCTCTGCGGCTGTATTTCAAACATAATCCTTGACCCTCTGCTTATTTTTGGCGTTGGATTTTTTCCTGAGATGGGTATAAAGGGTGCTGCACTCGCCACCGGTATCGGTCAGGTGCTGACACTTGTCATATACATAATAGCATATCTTCGCTGTGAGCTTCCTGTTAAGCTTTCAGCAAAACACAAGCGTCCTGACGGCATGATAATCGCAAAGATGTACTCCATAGGCATTCCTGCAACACTTAATCTTGCACTGCCGTCACTTCTCATATCCGCCCTCAACGGCATACTTGCGGCATATTCACAAAGCTATGTGCTTGTTCTTGGAATTTACTACAAGCTCCAGACCTTTCTTTATCTACCCGCAAACGGTGTTATTCAGGGTATGCGACCAGTTATCAGTTTTAACTACGGAGCAGGCGAGAAGGAGCGTGTGAAGAAAATTTACCGCATTGTTCTTTACATGACAGGTGTGATATTGGCGGCAGGAACTATCATATGCGCACTTTTCCCAGCCAAGCTCATAGGCTTTTCACGGAAAACGCTGACACTATCGCCATAGGCAAAACAGCACTGCGCCTAATTTGTATCGGCTTTGTTATCTCCGCAGTATCCGTCACCTCATCAGGTGCGCTGGAGGGGCTTGGCATGGGCATTCCGTCGCTTATGATATCTCTGTGCAGATTTATTGCGATAATACTGCCACTTGCGTTCTTCCTCTGCAAGCTCACGGGACCAACAGGCGTATGGAACGCATTCTGGATAACAGAAGTCGTCACCGCTTTGATATCTGTATTTATCTACAGGTTTTCAGTTTCAAGGCAAAAAGATTTAAAATAAACACCGTTGCCATTCCACAATTACCATTTATTTCTGTTTAACAACTTGTAATTTGCAAAAAAAGCGTTGACATTTTGCAAAAAAAGTGTTATAATATATCTTGCATGCCGCTGTGGTGGAATAGGCAGACACAAGGGACTTAAAATCCCTCGGGGTAAAACCCGTACCGGTTCAAGTCCGGTTAGCGGCACCAGAAATCATCGTAAAATCGGGCTTTTTTGAAGTCCGATTTTATTTTTTTGTCCGTTTATCTACCAATTAGTCACATTTCTTTTATTTCTTCATGTCATCAGCCGTATTAGGGCTTCCTACACTCTTGCTTTCCGCAATAGAATTGCAACAAGATAATTGAATATTTTCGTAAAATAGAGGATTTGACGAAATTCGACAGAGCAAAGCTATAAAGGATCGTAAAATAGTTATTTATCGTTATACGAATAACGTAATTTTGCCGTCAAAAGCACATCATGATGAATCATAACATAACAAAATAAAAAGCTCTTAGATCGTTCCTGTGATCTAAGAGCTTTTCTGCTATTGCAAAAAAATTGGCGGCACTCACACGAGTACCGCCAGTTATCCTATTCTTCTTCCTTTTTGATCTTGAAAATAAGCCTCATTAAACCCGATATGACCTTTGGACTTTTTACAACTACAACTTTCATAAGTATTACCTCCCGAATAGTTATAGTTTATATTATTCAAAAATCAAAAATCGGTTACCATTTTTGACTGTACTGACAGCAGATAGCCACTTTTGAATGATATCTCAGCGTATTTTCTATCCTGCCCATCAAAGCCTTTCACCACGTTTGATATGCCAAGTGGGAAAGCATTGGTCAGCAGACAGTCCTCTACTTCATATTTCGCACCCTTTATGGTCAGACCCTCTACCTTATCGGTATATGCCACCAGTGAGAACGAAAAGCCCTCACGGTCATATATCCTGTAACTGCCTGCACGATAAAGCCGAATTATCTCCCTATCTGCGGCTATCATTCCCTCACCGCCACAAGATAAAATATATCCCAGAGATTGGATATTTCCAAGTAAGTGGTCTACTCGTCCGCCTGTTGCACCAAATATGAGAAAATCATCACAACCCGACTCAAAGCCCTGCTTTATGGCAAGCATAAGGTCGGTATCGTCCTTTTCTGAGGGGAAGATCTCGATATTATCAAAAACAGGTTTTTCAGCGGAATCAAAATCGCCCATAATAATGTCCGACTTTACGCCCACTGCCTGTGCAAGCTTATAGCCCTTGTCAGCGGATATCACAAGAGAATCGTCGATAAAAGGCTTATATTCTGCCACGCACTGAGCCGACACCGCTTCACCGCCTGAAAAGATAGTGCATTTCTTAGTCATTTTTGTATTCCCACTCCTTAAGCTGCTTTGCCTGCTCGTACATTTCCACATAACTTTCATGCCTTGACTTTGCAATCTCGCCATTTTTTACCGCCTCTATGACCGCACAGCCCTTTTCCTTTGTGTGGCTGCAATCAGGAAATCTGCACTTGCCCTCGTATTTCTGAAACTCAGGAAAACAGCCTGCAAGCTTGTCTTTGAAAATAATATCATATCTGTTGGTATCAAACGACGAAAAGCCAGGGGTATCGGCAATATAACCACCGCCCTCCAGCTTATATAGCTCTACATGGCGTGTGGTATGCTTTCCCCTGCCAAGCTTTTTGCTTATCTCGTTGGTGGCAAGCCCCAATGCAGGAAACATATTATTGAGCAGTGACGATTTGCCAACACCCGTGTTTCCTGTAAATGCCGACAGCTTGCCCTCCAGCACAGCCTTAACAGCTTCACTGCCCTCGCCGGTGGTATTGTCTACCTGAAAGGTCTTTATCCCTGCGCCCTTGTATATGTCCACAAGCTCGTCACAGCTTTCCTTGTCTATCTTTGTAAAGACTACCACAGGCTCTATTTTTTTGAAAACAGCTATTGCAATAAACTTATCTAGCAACAGCAGATTAGGTCTTGGTTCGCAGGTAGACGAAACGAACACAAGCATATCAAGATTTGCAAGAGGCGGTCTTATAAGCAATGAGCGTCTTTCCTCTATCTTCTCGATAACTCCGCTTCCGTCGTCCTCCAATGAAAATTCAACTCTGTCGCCGCCTACAGGAGAAATGTTCTTTCTTCTGAATACTCCTCTTGCCTTACATTCATAAATGCCGTCGAGGCTTCTACATAGTAGATGCCTCCGATAGCTTTAACGATTATTCCATTCATGAACTACTGACCCTGCTCGTCTGGCTCCTGAGGCTCCGGTGCAGGTGCTTCAGTAGTGGTAGTTGTAGTAGTTGTTGTGGTCGTAGTTGTAGTTGTTGTGGTCGTTGTCGGAGTAATGTCGATCAGACCGCTTTCATTCAGGCTTCCGCTAAGAGTAGCTGTCTGCTTATCATAATCTATGTCATATACTGCATAACGGCACTTCTGCTGATTTTCGTCATTTGTGATGAAGATAGTCAGAGTTTCTGTCTTCTTGCCCTTTACAGTTATATTTACAGAACCGCCTGCAACAGATTCTCCACTACCGATCTTCTGTGTATATGCAACGTTGCCGTTATTGTAGATGTCTATAGAATATGAGCCGTGGATACCACTTGGAAGTGGCAGTGAGAATGTTACCTCAACAGGTGAAGTTTCTCCGGTCGAAACGTAAATAGTAACAGTTGTGTCACGCTCAACATATGTGCCTTCGTCTGTATCCTGCTCGATGACCTTGCCCTTATCGCCCTCATGCTCGATCTCCTTGACCTCAGCCTTGAGCTTGTTCTCCTTGAGCATTGCAACTGCCTTTTCTTCTGTAAGACCTACAACGCTTGGTACTTTGACTCTTGTTTCAACAGGACCCTTACTTACAAACAAAGCAACAGTCGCACCTACGGCATACTGCTCGCCTGCTGCCGGCTGTGTTTTCACAACAAGACCTGAAGCTATATCCTCAGACCATATATCTCTCTTAACGACCATAAATCCTGCAGCCTTAAGCTCGCTTTCAGCCACAGTGCCGTCTTTCTTCACCATGTCAGGGATAGTTGCCATTTTTTTGCCCTTACTTACAGTAAGTGTAACCGTGAAGCCTTCCTTAACAGACTTTCCTGCTGCCTGACCCTGGAATGTGATTATTCCCTCGTCATACTGGTCATTATACTCTTCGGTGATATCAAATTTAAGCTTATCCTTATAATCCTGCTCAACCTGAACGATATTCTTGCCCACAAAGTTTGGCAGTGTAACTGTGCCTGTGTGCATACCGTTTGAACCGCTGAATGACTTGAATACAACTCCTACGATAACGAACGCTGCAATGATAACTACTGCAACTGTAACAGCAAGGAGTATCGGAACAACGTAAGAACGCTTCTTTTCTTCCTCTTCTTCCTCGTCATCGTTTTCTTCGTCATCGTCCTCATATTCTTCATCGTCGTCATAGTTCTCACTATGCTCATCGTCAAAATATTTGTTATTGTTATCAGCCACAGGGATAGGAACAGGGCTGTTCTTATATCCGAAAACAACAGATGGATTGAGCTTGAATGTGTCTATATCCTTTATCATCTCTGCTGCTGACTGATAACGTCTTGCAGGATCTCTCTCCATAGCGTGCATAACTATTTCTTCAAGAGCTTCCGGGATAGAAGGCATGATCTCTCTTGGCGGAACTGGGTCCTCCTGCATATGCTTGAGAGCGATAGCCACAGGATTTTCACCGTCAAAAGGCTTTCTGCCTGTGAGCATCTCATAGAGCATAACGCCTACAGAGTATATGTCAGATCTTTCATCTGTCATATCGCCCCTTGCCTGCTCAGGTGAGATATAGTGAACAGAACCGATAGTCTTGTCAGAAAGTGTCTTTCCGTCGATCCTTGAAAATCTTGCGATACCAAAGTCCATGACCTTGATAGTTCCGTCAGGGAAAAGCATTATGTTCTGCGGTTTGATATCTCTGTGAACGATACCCTTGTCATGAGCGTGCTGTAAAGCACGGAGTATCTGAGTTACAAAGTGCAAAGCGTCTTTCCACCTAAGCACGCCCTGCTGCTCGATAAACTCTTTAAGGGTGATGCCGTCGATATACTCCATAACGATAAACTGTATCTCGTCAGAAAATCCCACGTCATATATCTTTACGATATTAGGGTGAGAAAGTACAGCGATAGCCTTGCTCTCGTTTCTGAAGCGTCTGAGAAATTCCTCGTTCTGTGAAAACTCAGGCTTAAGTATCTTTACCGCAACAGTACGGTTTTCCATAACGTCAACTGCCTTATAAACGTCAGCCATTCCGCCCACGCCGATAAGCTCGGTTATCTCATATCTGCCGTCTAGCTTTTTGCCGATATTAGAATCCATGTAATTCAACTCCTATATTATTCATGTTTTATTGTCATTCCATTAATTTGCTATTACCGCAGCAGTAATATTATCTTTACCGCCGCATTCGTTTGCGAAAGCAATAAGCTGTTTTATAGCCTCGTCAAGATTATTGCCAAACACAGTTTCATATATCATATTGTCTGTGCAATAATTGGTCAGACCGTCAGAGCAAAGCAGCACCGCAAAATTATCATTTTCTTCAAGCTCGAAATAATCGACCTCAACATCTGATTCAACGCCCACAGCCTTTGTGATAACGTTTCTCATATGATGATTTTTCGCTTCTTCTTTGGTTATCTGACCCGACCTATAAAGCATTTCCACATAAGTATGGTCAGTGGTTATCTGAGCTATACCGTCCTTGGTAAGAAGATATCCACGACTGTCGCCCACGCTCACCATATAGACGGTCTTATCCACCACCAATGCCGCAACGCAGGTAGTACCCATACCGTTTTTATCAATATCCTCCTTGCTCTTGCCATACACGATCGTATTCGCATAATGCACTGAAGTGAGCATAAGATTTCTTATGGAATTTGGTTTCATATCTTTTCGGAAATTTTCCTTGATACGTTTTACTACTGCGTCAATGGCAAGCTGACTGGCAACTCCGCCTGATGACGCTCCGCCCATACCGTCACAGACCACCGCAACGGCAACATTGTCAGCTAGAAATTCAGCATGCACTCTGTCCTGATTTTCACTGCGTTTTTTTCCGATGTCTGTATCAGACGCTATAAACAAGCGATTCACCACCTTTTATCAGATCTCATATTCTCGTCTTAGCTGACCGCAGGCAGCGTCTATATCCGCACCCAAGGTCCGCCTAACAGTAGCGTTTATCCCAAGCTTCTCCAGATATCCTCTGAATCTGTTGGCTGACTTTCTGTCAGAATGATAATTACGCTCCTTTATCTTATTAACAGGGATTATATTCACATGACAGACAAATCCGCCCAGAAGCTCCGCAAGCTCTCTTGCGTCCTCCATAGAATCGTTATGCCCGTCTATCAAAGCATATTCAAAAGAAATTCTCCTGCCTGTTACCTTAAAATAGTATCGGCAGGCGGCAAGAAGTTCGTTAATATCATACCTGTCATTAACAGGCATTATCTCGCTCCTGCTCTTATTATTGGAAGCGTGCAAAGAGATAGACAATGTTATGCCCAGCTTTTTCTCTGCAAGCTCATATATCCTCGGCACAATGCCGCAGGTAGACACTGAAACGTGCCTTAGCGACATATTAAAGCCCTTTGGACAGGACAGCACTTCAAGGAAATTCACCACATTATCAAAGTTATCCATAGGCTCGCCTATTCCCATAAGCACCACGCCTGATATCTTTCTTCCGCTGTCACGCTCAGAAGCGTATATCTGTCCCAGAATCTCCGAGGAAGTCAGATCACGCTTGAAGCCTGCAATAGTTGACGCACAAAAGCGACAGCCCATTTTACAGCCCACCTGAGTTGACACGCAAATGGTGTTTCCGTAGTTGTATTCCATTATTACGGATTCCACATGATTTCCGTCCTCAAGCTCATATAGATATTTTACAGTATTATCGGTATGAGATTCAAGCTTTTTTGACACAAATAGTGATTTTAAACAAAATTTTTCATTAAGTAGATTCCGTAATTGTACAGATAGATTAGTCATTTCATCAAAACTTGACACTCGCTTTACATGAAGCCAATCAAATATCTGCCCTGCACGGAACTTCTTTTCTCCAAGCTTTAGTATCTCGGCTTCCAGCTCGTCAGGCAGAAGCCCCAATATATCTATTTTTCCATTATCATCAAATGCTACCAAAAGATCACCTCAGCCTGATAAACTTAGCAATAAAAAATCCGTCTGAATTATATTTTGCAGGTGTAATAGACATTCTGCAAAGACCGCTGTCGCTGCCGAAAGCCTCGCCTAGCGGTGCAGGCTCAAAATCAGGGTGTTCAGCCAAAAATCTGTCTGCCACCTCATCATTTTCCGCCCTTGACAGCGTGCAGGTAGAATACACCAGCGTTCCGCCGACTTTTACATACTCCGCTGACGTTTTCAGTATATCATACTGTATTTCGGGAAGCCTGTCGAAATCTGAGGGTTCTTTATACTTTATCTCAGGTTTTCTTCTTATTACACCAAGCCCCGAACAGGGTGCGTCGCAAAGCACTTTGTCAGCCTTTGGCATTTTCTCGTCATAGACCTTAGCATTGTTGACACCTGCCCTTATGCAGTCAAGTCCAAGCCTTTTGGCACCGCTTTCAATTAGCCCTGCACGATTTTTATGCAGATCAAAAGCAAGCACTCTGCCCTTGTTGTTCATACGCTCGGCAATTGTAAAGGTCTTTCCACCAGGTGCGGCACACAGGTCAAGAGCTGTATCGTTCTCCTTAGGATCAAGCGCCGCACAGCAAAGCTGGCTCGAAAGATCCTGAACGTGTATCCTGCCCTCTTTGTAAGCCTTAGTATGCTCCACCGCTCCTGCACCGCATATCCTTATGCAATCAGGCAGGACGGACAGCCTTTCAAAGGTAATGCCCTCCTCAGCGAGCATATCCAGTGTGCTTTCAAGAGAATGAAAGACCGTGTTCACTCTTCCGGTGACAGGTGCCTGTCCCACAGAGGTTTTCAGCATTTCAAGGCAGATATCCTTACCATATTCCCTTGTCCACTTCTCCGTCAGCCATACAGGTGCGGAGTATTCTATAGAAAGCTCCTCCGTGGCATTTCTGCCCTTTGGAAGCTTTTTGTCGCTTCTTATAAACTCCCTTAGCATTGCGTTCACAAATCCGCTTGCCGCAGGATTTCTGTTTTTCTTTGCAAGCTTCACAGACTCGTCCACAGCCGCATTGTCAGGAACGGAGTCCATATATAAAAGCTGATAAAGACCCATTCTCAGGATAACTCTGACCTCAGTACCAAGCTTATTCTTAGGGTTGCGTGAATATTCCCGAATAATGTTATCAAGAGTTATCTGTCTTTCCAAAACGCCGTAGAAAAGTGCTGCGGCGAATTTCTTGTCCTGAGGTGAAAGGTCTGACCTTTCAAGGCCCTCGTCAAGAAGTATATTTGAATATGAGCCGCTGTTTTCAAGCCTTGTAAGCAGCCTTAAAACCGTTTTTCTGGCGTTTCCCATAGTTCCTCCGAATTATCCCAGCACAGTGCCGTTCTCGATATGTCTGCCTCTGAGAAAATCAGAGGTATCCATTCTCTTTGAGCCTTCAGCCTGCACCTGAGTAAATCTTATCACTCCGTCTGAGCAGGCAACGGAAAAGTCGCTGTTATCCACCACAGTGCCCGCAGGCTTTCCGCAAGGCTTTGTGGAAGCTATCTCAGACTTATATACTTTCAGCCTTTTGCCCTCAAGCACTGTAGTAGCGCATGGCCAATCAGACAGACCGCATATCTGCTTGTGTATCTTTTTCACTGGCTTTGTGAAATCTATAGGGCAAAGCTCCTTTGAGAGCATTGGTGCATAAGTCGCAAGGCTCTCGTCCTGCTTAACAGGAGTTATCTCACCCTTATCGAGCTTTTCAAGGGTATCAACAAGCACCTCTGCACCCATTTCAGCAAGTCTGTCAAAAAGCTCAGCGGCTGTTTCGTTCTCGCCAATAGGAGTAGACTTTTCCACAAGGATATCTCCCGTATCCATGCCCTCTCCCATAAGCATCGTTGTAATTCCAGTTTCAGCTTCGTCATTAAGCACAGCCCACTGTATCGGACCTGCTCCACGATATTTAGGAAGCAGCGAGCCATGGACGTTCACACAGCCAAGCCTTGGTATATCAAGCACCGACTTAGGGAGCATTTTGCCATAAGCCGCCACCACGATACAATCAGGGGCAAGGTCATTGATAATTTTAACATACTCCTCGCCGTCTTTTTTAAGGCTTTGCGGCTGATAAACAGGAGTGTCATGCTCCTGCGCAAGCACCTTTACAGGGGGCGGAGTAAGCTTATAGCCTCTGCCCTTTGGCTTATCAGGCTGAGTGAAAACAGCCTGCACCTCATATCCGCTATCATAAAGCTTTTTCAGCGTTGGTACGGCAAAATCAGGCGTACCCATGAAGATTATTTTCATTAGTCCTCGACCTCTACAAATTCTTCAACTATCTCAGTAAACAGATGACCCTCAAGGTGTGCAAGCTCATGGCAAACGCACTGTGCAAACAGCTCTGATACTTCCATTTCGTACCACTTGCCGTGTCTGTCCTGCGCCTTGAACTTAACTCTCATAGGTCTTGTAACATAGCCCCACTCGTTCGGGCATGAAAGACAGCCCTCCAGAACTCTCTGCTTTTCCTCGCTCTGCCATGTTATCTCAGGTTGATAAGCTCGTAAACCTTATCGTCGATTATTATAACGACCACTCTTCTCAGCTTTGCCACCTGTGGACCTGCAAGACCAACGCCGTTGGCGTTTTTCAGGGTTTCTGTCATATCGTCAAGAAGCTGACCAAGCTTGTCGTCAAATTCTGTAACAGGCTTGCAGACCTTGTGAAGAATCTCGTCGCTCTTATTAAGTATTTTTCTGAGTGCCATTTATTTAACTATCCTTTCTTAAAGCCCGATATCGCCGTTTATGTCGGCATATATACGAACTGTCTGATAATCTTTATTTTTATAGAACTCGCCCAGAACGTGCTTTATCATCTCACGAAAATCCGCAGTATTGCGTGTTTTCAGGATAAGTCTGTATCTGTAGCGATTATTTATCATTTCAAATGTGCATGGTGCAGGGCCTAGCGCTCTAAGGGGAAAATTCACCCTATGCTGTGAGATATACTCTTTTATAAGCTGAGTCACCCAGCGTGAAGCGCCTATTACCTTGCTTTCAAGGGGTGCTGAAAAACCTATAACGCATATATCGCAAAAAGGCGGATATGTCAGCGACTTTCTCAGTGCTATCTCCTCTTTATAAAACTCATCATAATTTTGCTCTGCCGCAAGGTTCAGCACATAATGGTCAGGCACAAAGGTCTGAATGTATGCGACCCCTGGTTTATCTCCTCTGCCGCTTCTTCCTGCCACCTGAGTGAGCAGTGAGAATGTTCTCTCATAGCTGCGAAAATCCCCTGTGAACAGTGCCTTGTCAAGGGATATGACACCCACCATTGTGACGTTCGGGAAATTAAGTCCCTTTGCTATCATTTGAGTGCCAAGCATTATATCATACTCGCCTTTCTCAAACGCCTTAAAATTCTCCTCATAGGAATATCTTGAAGAAGTGGTGTCAGCGTCCATTCGAAGAAGCCTTGCCTGCGGAAAAAGCCTTTCAAGCTCGTCCTCCACACGCTGAGTTCCCACACCGCTTGATTTGAGCCGCTGTGAGCCGCACTGTGGACAGTGCTCTATATTATCCATGGTATATCCGCAGTAGTGGCACATATACCGATCATTTTTCTTGTGATAGGTCAGGGGTATATTGCAATTAGGGCAAGCCACAGGCTGTCGGCAGTCCATGCAAGTGATATACGTTGTATAGCCACGCCTGTTTAAAAGCAGGATAGCCTGCTCTTTTTTCGCAAGCACTTCTGTGAGCTTATCACACATAACACGGCTTAGCAAGCTGTCATTGCCCTCTGCCGCTTCCTCCTGCATATCGACTATCTCAACTGCCGGCAGGGGCGACTTTGAATATCTGTTTTTAAGTTCAAACAAGTGATATCTGCCCTTTTTCGCATAATAAAAGCTCTCCAGCGACGGCGTTGCAGAAGCCATCAACAGCACGCAGTTATTAAATCCGCACCGCTGTATGGCAACATCTCGTGCATGGTATCTAGGCGTTGAGTCCGACTTATATGACGGCTCGCCCTCCTCGTCCATGATGATTATTCCCACGTTAGTGACAGGAGCAAATATTGCACTTCTTGTGCCGATAACTATTCTTGCTTCCCCACGCTTGATACGCTTGAACTCGTCAGTACGCTGTCCCAACGACAATGACGAGTGCATAACGGCTATCTTATCACCGAAAAGTGACTTGAATCTGCCGAGCATCTGCGGTGTAAGGGATATTTCAGGCACGAGCATGACCGCTGTTTTACCCATATCCATAACGCTTTTTATAAGCTTTATGAACACAGACGTCTTGCCGCTTCCCGTAACACCGTAAAGCAACGCACCTGCGGGCTTTTCGGCTTTTATAAGCCCCATTATGCCCTCATATGCCGCTGATTGTTCTTCATTTAATATGATATCGTCAGGGTCCTGCCTTTCGCCAAGCTCGCCTATGGCGTCACGCATGACCTCGTATTTATACTGCACGATAACTTTCTTGTCAGCAAGCCTTTTTAATATGCTTGAAGTGCAGTTGGTCATATAGCAGACTTCTTTCACAGAGGCACAGCCACCCTCCTCAAGAAGCTTCACCACAAGGGTCTGCTTCGGGGTAAGAGTGGTCTGTATCTCCCCTGACACATACTCGTCAGAAAGCCTTACCATGCTGACATTCTCATCACCGACTTTTCTTTTCAAAGCGTCGCTGATCTCAACATAGCCCTTATCCACAAGAGAGTCGACAGTTTTCTTCTTTCGTGCGTCATTATGCACGTCAAGAAAGCTGTCTATCTCCCTCTGACTTTTTGCACATCGGAGAAAGTCCACCACATTTTTCTCATCTTCATTTAAAGTATCCTCGTCAATGTAGGTATTGACAAGGCTGTAATGCTGTGAAAAAGTGTAGGAAAAGCCTGTAGGCACAACGGATTTGTAAGCGTCATAATAGGTGCAGAAAGTGTTTTCTTTCAGCCACATTATTATCCTCATCATTTCCTCGGTGACAAGGCTTTCCCCGTCCACCACTGAAATAACAGGCTTCAGCTTATCGTTATACTCGGCTTCCGTATACGTTCTCGAAACAAACCCTACGGCTTTGCGGTTTCCTCTGCCAAAAGGCACAAGCACACGCACTCCGCTTTTCACTTTCTGAGCCAGCTCCTCTGGCACACTATAGCTATACAGTGCGTCAAAGCTGTATGATGCACGGCTTATTGCAACCTTTGCCACGATAAAAACTCCACGCACAGCCGTACACCTCCCCATAAAAAGCCTCGATTATTTTCTGAGGCTTGGATCCTCGATTATTTTGTATTCGCCATTATAAAGCTCGTCAACTGCTGTCTTTACTGGCTTTTCATCAAGCACAAGCTTGTTGTCAAAAGCGTCACTTGTGATCTCTCTTGCTCTCTTTGCAACTGCAATAACTAGAGAATAATAGCTTTCATTGTTCTTCAAAATCTGGCTTACGGCCGGTCTAAGCATCATAATTAAGCACCTCGTCAATTAATTTCTTTGTATCATCATTTTCTGATCTGAATTTATCCGCCTTGCCGTCTTCGGCTTTCACGGAGTTCATAACTGCAACAAAATCTTCCACAGCGTCCTCTAGTCCGTCGTTCATTATCACATAATCATAACCGCCGGCTTTGCCGATCTCACCGGCAGCCTGACTTACACGGTCAGCAATAACATCATCAGACTCAGTTCCACGCTTTCTAAGCCGTCTGTCTATCTCCTTAACAGATGGTGGAAGTATAAACATCAGCACAGCTTCAGGAAAGGCTTTCTTCACCTGAAACGCACCGTTAGTTTCAATTTCAAGTATAACATCTCTGCCCTGCTCAAGATTAGCGAGAACAGGCTTCTTTGGCGTTCCGTAATAATGACCAACATAGCCTGCGTGTTCAAGAAATTCACCGCTGTCTATCATTTTCTTAAAGCTGTCATCGCTTATAAAATGATAATGAACGCCGTCCTTTTCGCCCTCTCTGGGCTTTCTTGTAGTGCAGGATATAGAATAGAACACATCTCTGTTTTTAAAGACCTCTGCAAGTATAGTTCCCTTGCCACAGCCTGAGGGAGCTGATATAACAAACAGCTTTGCATTGTTCTTATACATTGTCATCGTCCTCCTCGTCAACAGCGGCACGTCCGCCTACAGTTTCAGGTGCAACTGCCGACAGCACCACATGGTCGCTGTCCATAATAAGCACCGCTCTTGTTCTTCTGCCGTAGGTGGCGTCTATAAGAGTACCCTTATCCTTAGCTTCCTGAATGATACGCTTTATAGGCGCAGACTCAGGGGAAACTATGGCAATGACCCTTGCGGAGGACACCATATTTCCAAAACCGATATTAATAAGCTGCATATCTCACACCGCCGTTATTCGATATTCTGTATCTGCTCTCTGATCTTTTCGATCTCAGCCTTAAGATCCACCACCATTTTTGTGATAGTGAGGTCGTTAGCCTTTGAGCCGATAGTATTCACCTCACGGTTAAGCTCCTGCACAAGGAAGTCAAGCTTTCTTCCCACAGGCTCGTCCGACTTGATAAGCCCTCTGAACTGTGAGATATGGCTTCTGAGCCTTACTGTTTCCTCGTCTATTGCCACCTTATCGGCGAAAATAGCCACTTCTGTAAGTATCCTCTGCTCGTCTATGTCCTTATCGCCGAGAGTTTCCTTTATCTTTGCATAAAGTCTTTCTCTGTAGCTTTCAGTAACGCTAGGTGACTGATCTTCTATCTTGCCCACAGTTTCCTCGATATAATCAAGTCTGCCGCTGATATCGTCATACATCTTGACGCCCTCAGTTTCACGCATCTGAACAAATCTGTCCAACGCCACCTGAGCCACGTCCTTGACCTCGTTCCAGATTACTTCCTCATCATCTGTTTTCTTAACAACTGTGAACACATCAGGAAGCTTCATGATATGTGACAGTGTTATATCGTCATCAAGGTCAAGCTCGTCAGCCGCACCTCTCAGTGCGTCAAGATAGCCCTTTGCAACAGCCTTGTTAAGCTCTATCTCAGCGTCAGTACCCTCCTGATTATAGATAGAAACAGACGCCTCTACCTTGCCACGGGAAATACCGCTTTTAAGAAAGCCTTTCAGCTTTTCATCAAGATAGCCGTAGGCTCTCGGAGTTCTCGAAGTAAATTCATAATATCTGTGGTTTACAGAGCGAATCTCAACGATTATCTCTCTGCCGTTTGCCACGATATGCTCTCTGCCGAAACCGGTCATGCTTTTTATCATAGCATACCCGTCCTTTCATATAATAATATTTATGTTATCCGCTTGGTACTTAACATAGTACATCAAATTATATTATAACATCAAGCTCCGTAAATAGCAATAGTTTTTCACATTTATTTAAAATTATATTTACTTAAAATTTATATATTCTGAAATATGTCCAACAGCGACGAGCCGATATAGATATGAGGGTATTTTTCAAAATCCTCTTTAGTGGTAGAGCCAGTTGTTACTCCTGCAAAATCCACCCCTGAATTGAGTGCAGTTTCAGCGTCGATGTAGCTGTCGCCTATATAAAGCACGTCCGATTTATCCGCACCGAAACGCTCTATTATCAGGTCAAGTCCCTGCGGGTCAGGCTTTGCCCTTGTGACGTCCTCGCCTCCAACTATGATATCCACAGGCAAAGAGCCTGCCTGCCCATTGAAAGTATTGACTATCCTATAGCGATATTTCGTGGAAACTATGCCGACTTTTACCCCTGCGTTCTGCAAGGTCTGCAAAATTGCGATAGTATCGTCATAAAAATATGTTTTCTTCACCATTACCTCGTCTGCCTTTTTTACATACGCCTTGCGCATATCCTCACGCTGAGGATTGTCAGGCATATCTGTCAGCAGGTCGAAAGCGTCAACAAGGGTCATGCCTATGGTGTTGTAGATAGTCCTGTCGTCCTTTGGCGGATAACCAAACTCTTTCAAAACGTGCTTAAAGCACTCCAGAATGCCCTCGGAAGAGTCTGCAAGAGTAAGGTCAAAATCGAAAACAAAATATCTGTATTTGCTCATAATAAACTCCTTTTCAAACAGCAAGGGCAACCCTTTGCGGATTGCCCTGTATTTTATTCAACTGTAACTGATTTTGCAAGATTTCTCGGCTTATCAACATCATTGCCTCTGAGAACTGAGGTATAGTAAGCGATAAGCTGCAAAGGAACCACTGTCAGCATAGGCATGAGCAGATCGTCTATTGTCGGCAGACCGATCTTATAATCTGCCACCTCATCATCAACGTTGATATATCCGTGAGTAACAAGGACAACGTATGCTCCTCTTGCCTTGACCTCCTTGACGTTGCTTATGGTCTTGTCAAGAAGCTCTCTTTGTGTTGCAACTGCGATAACAGGCATATTGTTCGTTACCAGTGAGATAGTGCCATGCTTAAGCTCGCCTGCGGCATACGACTCAGAGTGGATATATGATATCTCCTTAAGCTTCAATGAGCCTTCCATAGAAAGCGCATAGTCAAGACCTCTGCCGATATAAAGAAGATTTTCCTTGTTTACAAGCTGTGAAGCAACATACTGACAATTATCAGGTGTTTTAAGAACAACTTCAAGCATATTAGGAACGTTCTGAAGCTCTGCTGTAAGTCTCATGCACTCCTCTTTTGAGATAGCCCCGTGAGCGTATGCTATAGCAAAGCTCAGCAGATAGAACACAGAAAGCTGAACTATATAAGCCTTTGTGGAAGCTACAGATATCTCAGGGCCTGCATGGGTGTAAAGCACCATATCAGACTCTCTTGCGATAGACGAACCTTTTACGTTTACGATAGAAAGTGTTTCAGCACCTCTCTCCTTAGCCATTCTAAGGGCTGCGAGAGTATCGGCTGTTTCTCCTGACTGTGAAACAAGAATAACAAGATCTCCCTTTGCAATGATAGGATCTCTGTATCTGAACTCGGAAGCCATATCCACTGTAACAGGCACCCTGCCAATCTTTTCAAGCACATACTTGCCCACAAGACCTGCGTGCATAGCAGTACCGCAGGCAACAACGAAGATGTTGTTATAGCCCTTGAGTCTGTCATATGTAAGACCACACTCTTCAAGGTTTGGCATACCGTCAACTATTCTTGGTGTGATAGTTGTTTTTATGGCTGTTGGCTGTTCGTGAATCTCTTTGAGCATAAAGTGAGCATATCCGCCTTTCTCAGCGGCTTCCATATCAAAGTCAGCAACGAGCATCTCTTTCTCAACTGGCATTCCGTGAACGTCAAAAAACCCCACCTTGCCATCGTCAAGAACAGCTATCTCGTTCTCGTCAAGAAGATAGTAATTCTTCGTATATTTCAGTATTGCAGGCACATCAGAAGCTATAAAAGCTTCGTCCTCGCCAACTGCAACGATAAGAGGAGAATCCTTTCTTACTGCATATATTCTTCTTGGAAAATCCTTGAATATGATGCCGAGAGCATATGAACCCTCTATCTCAGCAAGAACCTTCTGTATTGTCGCCATAGGGTCGCCCTCATAATAATAATCAAGAAGCTTTGCAACTGTTTCTGTATCTGTCTGAGATTCAAAGATATATCCCTTTTTCAGCAGAAAATCCTTGATAGTTCTGTAGTTTTCAATGATACCATTATGAACGATAGAAATATTCGCATTTCCGTGAGGGTGTGAATTTATATCAGACGGCTCGCCGTGTGTAGCCCAGCGTGTGTGACCTATACCGCAAGTACCGTTGAGCCAGCCCTCTCTTTTAAGCTTTTCTTCAAGGTCAGCAAGTCTGCCCTTTGTCTTTTTTGTCTTGATAGCATCGTTCTCAAAAACAGCTATTCCTGCTGAGTCATAACCTCTGTATTCAAGCTTTGACAGTGAGTCAAGCAGCACCTTTGTACAATCCTTTTTTCCCACATAGCCTACTATTCCGCACATGTATAAGCAACTCCTTTCATTCTCATTTGTTAAAAATCATTAAATTTCTTATATTTTTCCAAACCATATCCACATAAATATAATATATCATAGCATATTTTGCATGAAAAAGCAATAGCAAATGCAAAAATTAGCGAAAAGTACTGTTAATCTTACAAAAAATATGTTATAATTAGTTTGGTAAAACTAAAACGCTAAAGCTTATCATAATATAATATTTTTACAGGAGGTCAACTATGTCAAAGGTAACAGAACTTAAAGACAAATTCGTTGAGATCTACACAGAAAACATAAAGCGCCCGGGTTCGGAAAAGCTGCTCAATTATCTGCTTTCAGAAAGCAGCGACTTCTTTGTTGCACCTGCTTCTACAAGATACCACGGAGCATACGAGGGTGGCTTGTGCGAACACAGCATACACGTTTATGAGTGCCTGAAAAGCTATCTGGAGCGTGAGCGTGTAAAGGAAGATTACAACATGGAATACTCTGACGAGAGCATTGCTATCGTTTCACTGCTTCATGACATCTGCAAGGTAAATCTTTACAGAGTAAGCTACCGCAACGCCAAGAACGAACAGGGCGTGTGGGAGAAAGTCCCATACTATGAATTTCACGAAACACTGCCATATGGTCACGGCGAAAAGTCGGTCTACATAGTAAGCAGCTATATGCGACTGACCCGTGAGGAAGCCATGGCTATACGCTGGCACATGGGCTTTTCAGGAGAAGAAAACAAGAACAGTATCGGTCTTGCCCTTGAAATGTATCCCCTCGCACTGGCGACCCACATTGCAGATATGGAATCTACATTTTGTATAGAAGGCGGCAAGGCGTGAGGATACTTATAGACGCTGACGGCTGTCCTGTTACGAATATCTCAGTTTCTATAAGCAAAAGCCATGGGCTTGAATGTATCATAGTTTGCGACAGCTCGCATATTTTCAGCTCTGACTATGCACAAGTGATAACTGTCGACAAGGGTGCAGACAGTGCAGACATGAAGCTTGTGAACATCGCTCTAAAGGGCGATATTGCCGTGACGCAGGATTATGGTCTTGCGGCAATGTGTCTTGCAAGAAACGTCCTTGCTCTGGACCAGAACGGCAGGATATATGACAGCTCCAACATTGACGCACTGCTTCTATCAAGACATACTGCAAAGAAGATACGCAGAAGCGGTGGCAGGCTCAAAGGTCCGCCAAAGCGCACCAAACAGCAGGACGAGGATTTCAGGGTGGCTCTTACCAAACTAATCGAAGATAATATTAACTTTATGTAAAATATGCACAAAATATATAGAATTTCATAGAAAATTGTGTTACAATCAAACTATAGTTTTATAGAAAAGAGGTTTTCACAATGAACATAGACAAGATTTTGAAGGAACTCACACTTGAAGAAAAAGCTTCATTGTGCTCAGGCTCTGACTTCTGGCACACTGAGGAAATAAAAAGGCTGGATATACCAAGCATAATGGTGTCTGACGGCCCTCACGGACTTAGAAAAATGCGTGATGATACAGACAATCCTAACGAAGCTATCAAGGCAGTATGCTTCCCATGTGCCTGCGCACTTGCCTGCTCTTTTGACAGAAAGCTGCTTACAACTCTCGGCAAGGCTCTTGGCGAGGAGTGTCAGGCTGAGGACGTTTCCGTTATACTTGGTCCCGGCTGTAACATAAAGCGTTCACCACTTTGCGGCAGAAACTTTGAATACTTCTCAGAAGACCCTTATCTTGCTTCACAGCTTGCCACAGCACACATAAAGGGCGTTCAGAGCAAGGGCGTAGGAACTTCCCTTAAACACTTTGCCATGAACAATCAGGAAACAAGACGTATGAGCTATTCTGCCAACGTTGATGAGAGAACGTTCCATGAGATATATTTAAGTGCCTTTGAAACACCAGTCAAGGAAGCAAAGCCTTGGACAGTGATGTGTTCATACAACCGCATAAACGGCGAATACTCCTCACAGAACAAGCTTCTGCTTACTGATATACTCAGAAACGAATGGGGCTATGATGGACTTGTAGTTAGCGATTGGGGCGCAGTTGATGACAGACCTCTTGGCGTTGCTGCAGGTCTTGACCTTGAGATGCCTACCAGCAACGGCAAAAATGATGAGCTTATCATAGAAGCCGTAAACAACGGCTCACTTTCAATGAAAGACCTTGACAAGGCTGTTAGAAACGTGCTTACGCTTATTCAGAAAGCCGAGGACGGCTATGCCCCTGCAACAAAGTGGGATAAAGAAAAACAGCATGAACTTGCAGGCAAGATAGAGTCCGAATGTGCGGTACTGCTCAAAAATGATGATAAGATACTGCCGCTTGACAAGTCTGCAAAGATAGCTTTCATTGGCGAATTTGCCGACAAGCCACGTTATCAGGGCGGCGGAAGCTCTCACATAAATTCATTTAAGGTGACTTCTGCTCTTGAAGCAGTCAAGGGCATGGATAATATCACATACGCACAGGGCTTCGTCACAGACCGTGACGAAACTGTTGACGAGCTTCTCGATGAAGCTGTGGAGCTTGCCAAGAACAGCGATATTGCCGTTATCTTCGCAGGTCTGCCCGAAAGCTTTGAGTCTGAGGGCTTTGACAGAAAGCATATGAGAATGCCTGATTGTCAGCTCAAGCTTATTGATGAAGTTGCTAAGGTAAATGAAAACGTTGTTATCGTTCTCCACAACGGCTCGGCTGTTGAAATGCCGTTTGCAGATAAGGTGAAGGGCATACTTGAAATGTATCTTGGCGGACAGAACATCGGCACTGCTGAAAAGGCTCTGCTTTTTGGCGAAGCTAACCCTAGCGGAAAGCTTGCGGAAACTTTCCCTGAAAAGCTTTCACATAATCCTTCTTATCTTAATTTCCCGGGAAATATGGACGATGTTGACTATGCCGAGGGAATTTTCGTGGGCTACAGATATTATGATGAAAAGGGCATAAAGCCACTGTTCCCATTTGGTCACGGACTTTCATACACAACCTTTGAATACAGCAATCTTACTGTTTCAGAAAACGAGATAAAAGACGACAAGACCCTGACGGTCATGGTGGACATAACAAACACAGGCGACAGAGACGGTATGGAGATCGTTCAGCTTTACGTTTCAGACAAGGAAAGCTCAGTTCGCAGACCTGTCCGTGAGCTTAAGGGCTTTGAAAAGCTTTTCCTTAAAGCTGGCGAGACCAAAAAGGCTGTGTTCCACCTTGATAAGCGTTCATTTGCATACTATGAGCCTGATATACACGATTGGTTCGTTGAATACGGTGAGTTTATTATAGAGGCAGGCTCTTCTTCAAGAGATATCAGACTTTCGACTTCTGTTTATGTATCTTCAGATACAAAACTCCCAGTGCATTTCACCTTGAACACCACCTGTGGCGAGATAAATTCTATCCCAGAGGGCAGAGCTATGTTCGAGGACATTTTAAGCCAAATAGACTGCGGTTTTGGCGACACGGCTTCCGACGATCTTGGCGCTTCTGCAAAGGAAATGATGGAAGCAATGATAAGAGATATGCCACTGAGAACCCTTGTTACATTTGCAAATGTTCCTGACATCACAAGAGCGAAGATGTCAGAAATGGTGGAAAATCTCAACGAAATGCTTGCAGAAAAATAACCAATTATGGACAGCAAGTTAGACAGCAACA
This sequence comes from Ruminococcus sp. AM31-15AC, assembly GCF_003462045.1. NCBI lineage: Bacteria > Bacillati > Bacillota > Clostridia > Eubacteriales > Oscillospiraceae > Ruminococcus > Ruminococcus sp. AM31-15AC. Next base: position 78,137 of record NZ_QTYG01000005.1, read on the forward strand.
AAGACGAAAAATCGAATGTGACAGAAAATGATGCTTCAAAAGCAAAAACAAGCAGAATAAAACTTTTTGTAGGCGTGATCGCAGTTGCGGTCGCCATTACTACAGCGATCGCTTCTGCACTTGTTAACAGACCACAGCGTGATGATGTGGTGATACTCACACCGCCTGCTGACAGCTCTCAGGCTGACAAGGTGGACAATTCAGGCAGTGAAAAGGTCATTAGCAAGACTGCAAAGGCACACACCACAAAGAAAACAGTGACATCAAAAGCCGTCACAAGCAGTATTGCTGAAACCAAAGAGGAATACAGCTTTCCTGCTGACATAAACAAGGCTGACAAGGAAATGCTCATGGCGGTGAGCGGCATAGGCGAGGTAACAGCCGACAGGATAATAGCATATCGTGACAGAGTTGGTGTTATCAGTAACATGGATATGCTTCTTGAAGTAAACGGCATCGGAGACTCTACACTTGCACTTCTCAAAGGCTATTTTTATGTTGACAGCGCAGACTACCATGATATGCCACAGGAAACGAAAGCCGCAGAAACTCAGCCTGTTCAGACAGAAATCCCTGCTGATACTGTAACAGAGCCTCCGGTCACAGAGGAGCAAACTGTTACAACGGCTGAAACTACTGAGAAAGTCAGGCAGAAAGTGAACATAAACAAGGCTGACGCTCAGGAGATATCAGACAAGCTGCTAATTGATATTGACAAGGCGAATGCTGTCATAGAACTTCGTGAGCTTATATCCTATTACGAAAGCCCTAACGAGCTTCTTTTGTGCAAGGGCTTTACAGAGAAACTTGTTTCCGAGCTTTGGGATTATATTGAAATATAACTGTATTTTATATCTGCTACATAAAAAAAGAACTCGCACATTTATGAGGCTCACTTAGGGATTTGATAAAATAACTATTTTTAAGTGTAGCCTTCAAACGAAACTCAAAACAAAACGACCACACTAGAGTATTGATTTACTCCAGTGTGGTCATTTCTTATTTAACCATATAATCAAGAACCTTTTTTAAACATTCAATGCTTGTATCAGTAGAAACTGAGTCATTGCTTCCTGGTGCATTGATAGGAAATCCCCATGCAAGGTGACTATTATAATAATCAATCAATACCTGCTCATATGAACCTCTTGATGCAGAAGAACTTCCGGGTTCAGTCCATTGCCATCCTCCGATAGCGTGATAAACAAAACTGTCAATCACAATTCCCGATAAATGGTAACTGCTAAAATGGTTATCTCTTATCCTACGAATATGTTTACAAGTGTCATACAGCAGGCCGTTACTACTCTTGTTTTTATTTGATATAGCATCTTGTTCAGCTTTAGGATTTGTAGATTTCCAATTTCCACCCATATTTGTATCTGGATATCTATATGTGCCAGTCCAATTACCAAACCAATCAAACACCTTGAATGCAGGTAATATTTCAAATTTCATTCCATCTGAGAAATTAGTTTTTACTACTTGCCCATCAGCTCGTACATCACTTCTAGGATATACATCTAATATTGCGTTCTTAACACTTTGTAACAATCTTGATTGACCATTACCTTTCATCACATCATAACGATTATATTCTGATTCTGGAAGGCACACTAAAATATCTAAATCGCTTGTATCTATTGCTGTACCTCTTCCATATGAACCGACATACAAACTATTTGCAGTGTCACTGAAACTATTCCAAAACTCTTTATTAATCGCTTTTGTAACAGTGTGATATCTTTGAGAAATTTTACGCCTAGTATCTAAAGCTATAATCTCTCCGTGCTTACAAACTAAATCACTCATGTTTTTCCTCCATTCTCAGCTCATCTGGAAGGAAGGCATTTATTTCATCTTCAGAAAAACTGTTATCCTTATCTACATTTAATGCCTTTCTTGCCAATTTCACCGCTTTATTCGTAGTATTCGGAGCAGATTGATATATTTTATCTAATTCTTTAAGTACGTCCTCGTACTGTGTTAGCAAATTATTTACCGAATCACACCCCATGTGTATTTTTAAAATGATTAAATACAATTGGTCACGAATACATAGCAGCTTATTTGCTGTATCTTTATTACTTAGTGTCATCTGATGTAAATCAAACGATTTAAAATAAGCACTGACAAATATTGTAACAAACGATAATATTGCAGATATTATTTTAATCCAAAATTGATTAGTGAATATCAATGATAATATACCAACCGATGTTGCAGATGCGGCAATAATATTAAGTGTTTCTAAAAGCTTATACTGCCTTGTGTAAATATCGCATTGCTTCTCTTGAATTTTATGCGACCATACGACACTTGCATAGCTGCGTTTAACTGAGGTTTCCAAAGTTTTATAATTATTTTCCGTAATAATTTCACCATCCTTACTTTTCCAACTGTGCTTGTAACTCTCTAAAGCTATCTAAGGCACTCTGCAAGTTTTCTATAATGTCTTCTGCCAATTCATCTGGAGAAGGAAGATTATCAAGGTCAGCGAGCGACTTATCCTTAATCCAAAAGATATCAAGACTTGTCTTATCACGTTCCAATATTTCTTCAACGCTAAACTTTCTAAAGCGTCCGTCTGGATTGTTTTCTGACCAAGTTTCGGTGCGTTCGTGACGATTAGATGGATTATAGCATCTTATGAAATCCTGTAAATCTGCATCAGTCATTGGATGTTGTTTCAAAGTAAAATGTACATTGGTTCGGAAATCGTATATCCATATTTCCTTTGTCTGTCTTTCAGGACTTGCAGGCCTTTTATCAAAGAATAATACATTAGCTTTTACACCTGGTTTATAGAAAATTCCTGTAGGTAGTCTAAGAATAGTATGAAGTTCTGTTGTTTCAAGAAGTTTCTTTCGAATAATTTCTCCCGCACCTCCCTCGAACAAAACATTATCCGGAAGAACCACTGCAGCTTTACCTGTAGATTTCAAAATCGTGTTGATATGCTGAATAAAATTAAGCTGTTTATTGGAACTTGACGTCCAAAAGTCCTGACGATTATATACAAGATCTTCATCTTCTTGCTCACCGTATTCATTTGTAAAAGTGATAGATGATTTCTTTCCAAATGGCGGATTAGTTAATACATAATCCACACGATAGCCAGGGTCTGTTAGTAACGCATCTCCAAGAGTAATTGGAGCTTCTGTGTAAATATCTCCTATGTTATGCAGATATAGGTTCATTAAAGCTGTCTTGAAAGTTGCACCAACAATCTCGTTTCCATAGAAAGTATGATCTTTTAAGAATGCTTTTTGCTCTCTGTCTAGCGTATAATTATTCGGATCAGAAATGTATGACTGAGAAGCAAGGAAAAAACCACCGCTGCCACAACAAGGGTCTGCAATGGTTTTCATTGGCTCAGGTGCAATACATTCAACCATTGCCTTAATCAAAGGACGAGGAGTAAAGTATTGTCCGGCACCACTTTTGATATCTTCAGCGTTTTTCTGTAATAGTCCTTCGTAGATTTCACCTTTGACATCGGAAGACATTGCTACCCATTTTTCGCTTTCAATCATTTGAACAACTCGATAGAGAATTGCAGCATTACTAATCTTATTGGTTGCTCCTTTAAAAATCTGTCCGAGCATACCAGGTTTTTCACCAAGTGTTTCTAAAGTGTTTTTATATTGTTCCTCAAGTTCAGCACCTTTAAGAGAGTTAAGGTCTTTCCATTGGTATCCTTCTGGAATACCTGCATCTCTGTTATAAGGCGGTCTTGAATACTCGTCTGCCATTTTGAGAAAAAGCAGATAGGTTAATTGTTCCAAGTAGTCTCCGTGAGAGACTCCGTCATCTCTAAGAGGGTTACACATTCCCCAGACTTTGGAGATGATTGCTGATGAATTTTCATTTGCCATTATATTAGTCTCCCTTCAAATGCTTGTTTTAGAATACTTTGTCTCAGTGCCTCTGCCTGTGACAGTGTGCAATCTATGGTTTGTTCAATGCTATCGAAAACAGATAAACGAGATTCGATTTCTGCAACTATTTCTTCTTGCTCTTTAAAAGATGTAAATGGAAACCGTAGTGCACGAACCCTTTCCTTATTTAGAGCCTTTTGATTATTACCAGAACCAACACGTCTTGTGTTCTCATAATTCAAAAGTAAAAAATAATAAATATATTTGGACGAACAAGGTGTTTCTGATACTAATATTGCAGCAGTATTTTGGTTATGGGCAGCTTTGGTATTTAGAATAGCTGCCTGTCCTCTTGTTTTTCCTTCCCCAATCATAGCAAGCATAACTGTACCAATAGGATGTATATTAGTGGATGAATGTAATATTCCATCTTCTGTCACCTGCTCCCTTGTAGAATATATATTGTTAAAATGCACCTCACCGCTACTTACCCAGTTAATATTTCCGTTCCAATATTCTGGAACTCGTCTACTAGGTGTTGCACCGACTTGAACCTCGAACACTTCGCCTAATCTAACTTTCTTCCATTCTTTAGGCATTGTGAGAGATATTTCATTTTCATCACCTGACGTATCCTTAAAAACTTCATTATTGCGTTTTATTCTTTCAAAATCGTCTCTTGGATTTTCGTTATGATGTTTATCTCTCCAAGAAAAAGTTAGCTTTCCTTCAAACGCATCTTTCAGCACTGCCTGTTTATATAAATTCAATTGTTGCTGTGTTGCTTTTAAGGTCTTTACAGCATCATCCAAATCTGAAAACAATTCTTCAATCCTTGCTACAATGCGTTCTTGTTCTTCAAGTGAAGGAACAAAAATTTTAGATTCTTTAAGAATATTTGCATTTAAATGTGGTGTGCCAGTGCCTTTCTTTTTTGTGTTTAACAATAGATATTTACTTTCAATAAAGTACCTTAAGTAATCTGTAGATACTCCGTCCGCATAAATCTTAAAAAGAGTCGAACCTACAACCCCTTTAATGGCACGTCCAGTCAAACCCGAACGTGAACCATCACCAACAATCAACAAATCTCCTTCCTCGCAAAGAAGAGACTTTTCTGGTGATGCGTAATTATCTATTACTCCTTGTTCAAAAGCCTTAATATCCACATAAGGAAGATATCCTTCAGTGGGTTCTTTTACTTGTGATAGTGGTTTTTTACCTTTTTCCATATGAAGGATGGTGCCCAATTCAATTAGTTCCATTCGGTATCCTCCTTAAGCCACCAATGCGGCATTTAATTCATTTAATATATTTTTATAGTTATCGCCGAACGCCTCATAGAATCCAAGAAGCCCTCCTTTATGGTCAAAAGGAGTATAATCCAGATCTTCGTCTAAAATGCTTAGCGAAGAAATAATGTGATCTTTTATTAGTCTAAGCCATTCCATTTGTTCTTCAGTAAACTGAGTATGTCCGGCATTTTTCTTGAACGTCCATTCTTTGAAATTGGCATTTACCTTATCGGAAAATGTTGTTAGTTCGTCTGTTGCTCCAATTTCAAATCTTATGATTGAGATAAGGTCGGTAATCTGTGCTGTAGTACCACGCTTGACCTTATCCGTATACTTAATATAATAACAATCCCATAGACGCTCAATAGTTATATTTTTCTTTTTTAATTTTTCATATAATGCTTTGAGTTGCTCAATGACCATAGGTCTGTCTTTATAAGCTTCATTGTAAATGATGCGAAGTGCAATAATCTCATTCTTGTTATCTTCAATGAATTCTTTAAATGTCTGAATAACCTTATCTGCATTTTCTTCTTTCTGTGAATCAAAGCCTGCAAAGATGACTGAATCAAGGGTAACGGTATCAATGATTTGATCATGGCTCCTGCGAATGTTCTCAATGAAATCTCTTACATCCGAATTAAAGAAAGGCTGTGTTGCCTCTTTAATTAATTCTTTCTGAGCGTTTGCAATATCATCATCAGACGGAATACCACTTGAAGCTATAGTTTTTGCTCTATCATTGATTACATCTTCATCAAATGCATTGAGAAGATTATTTGCAATGTTACGGGCAGACGCACCAACATTCTCTGTAAATTCCCTATGTTCCTTTTCTGTCATCTGCTTATCCAAACGAGACACACGATTTGCAAGAGATGTCAGAGTGTCTTCGCTCTTATCACCTAAGGCAACATTCATCATTAATTCTCTCATTGAAACAGTAGGTTTACGCTCAAGGCTTCTTGTTTCCGATTTCTTTGATTTTGTAACACCGACTGCATCAACAATAACAAAGTGGTCTTTATTCTCTGTAGCAGAAGGAGTAACCTTCTGAAGGTCATCTACACCGATTGTTCTGGTTCCTCGTCCAACCATCTGTTCAAAGTAATTCTTACTACGCACATCTCTCATGAAAATTAAGCATTCAATAGGTTTGACATCTGTTCCGGTCGCTATCATATCCACAGTAACTGCAATACGAGGATAATAGTCATTCCTAAATGAACTTAAAACACCTTCAGCATTCTCAACAGAGTAAGTTATCTTTTTGCAGAATTCATTTCCTTCTCCAAATTCTTCACGGACAATATTGATAATATCATCTGCATGGCTATCCGTTTTTGCAAAAATTAGAGTCTTAGGAACTTCTTTTCTTCTTGGAAACAGTGTTGTAAACAGTGCATCTTTGTAAGTTTTGACGATGGTTCTTATCTGACTTGGATTTACGACATCTTTATCAAGCTTGTTTTTGTCGTAATCCACATCCTCGTCCATTTGTTCCCAGCGTTTTTCTCTTGATAAACGGTCACGGTATTCGATTAACCTTTTTAAAATATGACCGCCTTTCTGAGAAACCTCCGTTTCAATAAGGAAAATATCCTCTCCGACATTTACACCATCGATAATAGCCTGTTCTCTTCGATACTCGCTGACAACATTCTCGTCAAAGAAAGCAAATGTTCTTTTGTCCGGTGTTGCAGTAAGTCCAACTAAAAAAGCATCAAAGTATGTAAGCACCTGCTGCCATACGTTGTAAATAGATCTGTGACATTCATCAATGATAATACAGTCAAAAAATTCTGGTGGATACTTCTCGTTATAAACAACTTCTTTAGGAGCTTTAGTGTCAGCAGTTACATATTCATTGAATGATTCTTCTTCTGCAGATTCATCCATATCTTCCTCTTTTAAAATAGAATACATTCTCTGGATTGTACTTATGCATATTTGTACATCGTTTGGTATATATGAACTCTTTAATCTTCGAACTCCGTACAACTGTGAAAAAGAGCGTGTATCATCATTTGGAGTATAGGCAAGAAATTCTCTTTCTGCTTGTTCTCCAAGACTTTTAGTATCAACAAGGAAAAGAATTCGATTCATTTTTGCATATTTTAATAATCGATATGCTTCCGTAATAGCAGTAAAAGTCTTTCCAGCACCAGTAGCCATCTGCACAAGAGCACGAGGTCTGTTCTCTGAGAATGACTTATCCATATTTTTTATAGCATTTATCTGGCAATCACGAAATCTCGTAGTATCAAGCTCTGGGAAATTCTTCATATTATTACGAATTGTGTCTGGTGCAGCAAGCAAAGAACGTAAATATTCCGGTCTATGAAAAGAGAAAACCTTTCGGGATCTATACTTAATATCCTTATAGTCAGTAAATCGAATCAGCTTGTCAGTTGCCTCATAAGCAAATCTAATTTCATATTCATGGTTAATCCACTTGAAGGTACTGTTTGCATATCTAGCAGACTGCTCCTCAACAGTAGTAATATTTTCTCCGACTGAACTCTTTTTAGCTTCAATAACACCTACTGGGTTTCCATCCACAAAAAGAGCGTAATCAACAGGTCCAGTGCTGGTAGGAAATTCTCTTATTGCTACACCTGCGGACGCACTAAGATTAAGCTGTGATACGTTTTGAATTATCCATCCCGACTGATTTAATTTTTCATCAATTATAATTCTTGCTTCTTGTTCTGGTGTCATCTTAAACAACCTCTCTACCTGTTTTATCTATATTTCATTCCATGCCTTTTCTAAGCTGTTAAAATCTAATTCATGTGATTCGCAAAAATCTTTGATTTTCTTCATAGCAATCATATTTGGCTTACTCTTTCCGGTTTCCCATCTATTTACTGATGAAAAGGAAACTCCAAGTTCTCGGCCAAATGCTTCTTGTGATAAAAAACATTTCTGACGAATTTTCTTTATTTCTTCTGAATAAGTCATGTTTATTTCTCCTTGTGCTGTATGTCAACGATATAGCGTTATTATAGCACAAACTTATGAATTTTTCTACCTCTTAGATCCTCCGGTCTATATGACTTGGAGGATTTTTTATTTTTATTCTTCAAGAACGTCCTTTTAGTTATCTTCCCGTGGCTATTAGTTAGAGGGAAATTTAAAAATTTTTCTTGAAGGGGTAAAAAAGCAAACATTTTTCTTTGCCTGTAACTTGTAAGGAAAAAAGATTTTAAGAATTGGTACTTAAACGTATCGGTTTTGTCCTTCCACTATTGAAGACGAAATAAAGGAGGGAATTCATATGGTAAAAGCTGAAAATATACCGCCATATCTAAAAGCAAATGCCAAATGGTGCAACTGGAGGTACGAGAATAGAGATTCTGGAATGACAAAAGTTCCATACAATCCAATGACTAACGCTCACGCTTCAGTGAAAATCCCAAGCTCTTTTACTGACTTTGATTCAGTAATTAATGCACTGAATGGTTACGATGGTATTGGAATTCGTGTGGACGGTAAGTTGATTGCTATTGACCTAGACCACTGTATTGAAGACGGAAAGCTCAGTTCTTGGGCTGAAGATATTACATCTCATTTCGGAAATACATACATAGAGATAAGTCCTAGCGGAGCAGGACTGCGTATCATCGTATTTGCATCTGACGCTTATGTCTATGACAAAGACACTTACCATGTCAAGAAAGGTGATATTGAGGTTTATGTTGCAGGTGCTACCAATCGATTTGTCACTATCACAGGTGATGTATATCTTAAAAATGAAATAGCAGAAAATACAGATGGTTTACAGTGGCTGCTTGATACATATATGAAAAGAAAAGTACCGACAATTAACGATTTGAATTTTGAAAACAGGCCATCCCTGTTATCTGATGAAAGTGTCATTGCTAAAGCAACGGTATCTAAGCAAAGTGAGAAATTTCAAAAGCTGTGGCACGGTGATATTTCCGATTATCCGTCACAGAGTGAAGCAGACTTAGGACTTGTATCTATACTCTCATTCTATTGCAACGGAAATAAAGAACAGATTGACAGAATGTTTCGTGAGTCTGCCTTGTTTCGTAGCAAATGGGACGAAAGACATGGAAGCAAAACTTATGGAGAAATGACGATAGATAAAGCATTGTCGGGTATGAAAAACTTCTATTCTCCGATAGTTCCTGCTCCTGCAAATGAAGATTTTGATGATGAAATGAATAGGCTTATTGCTTTAAATCCTGAAGATATTACAAAGTATCCTTGGACGGATATCGGTGCAGGAATGCTTTTTGCAGATTTTTATAGAAACTGTCTTCGCTATGTGCCTGAGCGAAAGTCGTGGTTTTATTACGAAAACGGCATATGGAAACAGGATGTCGGCGGACTGAAAGCCATGAAGTTATGTATGAATCTTGCAAATCTTCTACATATGTATGCTTTGAAAATTACAGACGAGCATAAACGAAAAAGCTATATGGACTATTCCAAACGATGGCAGTCACATGGGTGCAGAGTCAATATTCTAAAAGATGCACAGGTGTATCATCCCATTTCCGTATCAGAATTTGATACCGATCCATATATCTTCAACTGTAAAAACGGAACACTTCGTGTGGATACCTTTGAATGTCTGGAGCATAAAAGCAGTGATAAATTAACGAAATTTTCCAATGTCATATATGACCCAAATGCCAAAAGTCATAGATGGGATAAGTTTATCTCAGAGATCATGTCCGGAGATAAGGAAAAAGCAAAATTTCTGCAGAAACTATTTGGTTACGGACTTACAGGAGATACAAGACATGAGTGTATGACCATTCTCTATGGTGCAAGTACACGCAATGGCAAAGGAACACTCTGTGAAAGTGTATTAAAGGTACTTGGCTCTTATGGTTGTACGGCAAGGCCCGAAACACTTGCTCAAAAGAATAATGCAAACAGTTCTCAGCCAACCGAAGACATTGCCCGTCTTGCAGGAGTGCGATTTGTCAATATCTCGGAACCCGGTAAAGGACTTGTCCTTAATGCTGCACAGGTAAAAAGTATGACAGGTAATGACACAATAAATGCCCGTTTTCTTCATGAGAACAGTTTTGATTTTCAGCCATTGTTCAAACTTTACATCAATACCAATTATCTGCCTGCAGTCAATGATACGACCATTTTTACAAGTGGTCGAGTCATCATTGTTCCTTTTGAAAGGCATTTTGATGAGTCGGAACAGGACAAGTCTTTAAAGCAGGAATTTTCAAAGCCAGAAGTACAAAGTGCTATTTTGAATTGGCTACTTGAAGGTTATGCACTACTACAAAAAGAAGGACTTGTACTTCCACAGTCCGTAAAAGATGCAACGGCAAGATATCAGCATGACAGCGATAAGATGGTCCTCTTTATGGAAGACTGCATGGAACAAGGGGACTTTGAAGAAAGGACTTCTTCTGTATACAGACGCTATAAGGATTGGTGCGCCGAGAACGGTCACTATGCCGAAAGCATGAAGAACTTTAAACAAAGCCTTGAAACCGTGGCAACCGTAGTCAGGAAAAGACCGAAAGGTGGCGGAGAAAAAACCACAATGGTCACAGGGTACAGATTGCTTTCGGATTTTCTTGAATAAGTATTTGGGGCATTGTGGCAAGTATATACAGTTAATTTAAAATTCTACTCTCTATAGAGAAAATATATATTTATCTGCCCCATTGCCCCAACTGTGAAGACCTGCAAATAAAAGTCAAGCCCTAAAATGAAAAAACAGAAAAAATTTTCTGAATAAAAATTGGTACGACAAAAAGACTGCCTCAGCAGCCTAAAAAAATAAAAGTGGGTTGGCAACCTTGACAGAACATCATAAAAATGCCCTGTATGTCGTGCCGACGGTGAGGAACTCATGAATAGACAAATCCAGTTACCGTCGAGTCAGCCATTTTAGCATTTTTATGATAACCTGTCAAGGTCAAGCGGCTGCGCCGTGCCTGGGTTGTCCCCGGTTCAGAATCTATGAATAGACAATCATGTAAGGGGTGTTTCTGTAGTATGTAGTACTTCTTTTACTTTCGCATAATAAATGCGCAGAAACTTGTTTGCAGCTGCGTTCATGTACGAGTAATAGTGCTTGCCTTCTGACTGTTTCCTGATCAGGAAATCATAAACAGGATTGTCCTGTGGCTTATTCTGCAGCAGTACCTTCATAATAATGAACAACGTGCGTCGGAGAGCTCCGGAACCTTTCTTTGTCATCGGATTTGATCTGGTAGTTTTCTGACCTGAATCGTTATTCTCGCTGTCATAGCCAAAATAAGCAGTAATTGCTTTTCTGCTGTGAAAACGTCTTGGATCTCCGATTTCAGCCATAAGCTGAGGACCTACAGCTTTTCCAACACCATACATATTCATTACAGTATCGTATTCGGGAAGCTGAGAAGCAACACGGTTCATTTCAGTCTGGATGGCATGACAGTTCTCTGTAGCAGAAACAAGCATTTTAGCAGCTTGTACAACAGAGAAAACTATTGCTTCATCAGAAGAAACGCTGCTGACACATTCCTTTGAAAAAGCGTATATTTTCTCACATGGTGATTCTGTGAAGTGATATGAGTTGTTGCTGCACCACTTCTTGTATTTCCTTGCAAAAGCCCTTATGGTAAGCTTGGAAATTATGTCACAGTGAGGGAATTCCAATACAAAGTCCACCCACTTTTCATGCCCATCTGATTCTCTGGAAGGTGATGTAAACAGTTTATTGACTCCCGGAAAAGTAAGGTCAAGTAACGAAATCAGATTATTATTCATCATGGTTTTCAACTTGATTGACTGCTGATATTGTCTGTTCAGCAGTTTTAAGGATTTTCTCAAATCTTCCTGAGGAGTATATTTCTTCGAGTCATGCCAGTAAGTTAACGCATATGAAGCGATTTTTACCGAATCCTTTTTATCTGTTTTTGGCTTTCTTAACGTGTTTCCACCGAAGTCACTTATCAACACAGGATTGACTACGGAAACAAATATATTTTGTTCGTGGAGGCAGCGGGCAATGGGTTCAAAATAGTTTCCAGTTGCCTCCATGACAACCTTTGTCTCACCAGGAAGTTTCTTGATTGAATCAGCTAACGCTCTTAAATCACTTCCGGTGTGAGCAACATCAAAAGGCGAAGCCACAACCTCACCATAAGGGCGAAGTACAGCAACTGTACTTTTACCTTTGGAAACATCAATACCTACTGCGTTCATAATAATCTACATCTCCTGATTTGATATTGTAATCGGGCAAACCATGCTTTACTCATTACCTATTCAATCTGTTTGGTGACACGAACGCACATTATTCTGTGGCTCAACCTGCATAAACCGAACGCTATAATGAAAGCATGGGTGACTGTCTTCGTTACGGGCGCTTTGTCCCAGGGAGGTGATCGTCAGTCCAATTACTGCTTTCAGTATAGCTTAAGTAACAAGTGCGTGTAAACCCTTACCGGCTTGTAAGGTCTTACCCGACTAATTATATTGTAACAGGAGGTGATGCGTATGTGCTAGATAACCTAAGAACATCAACGATTAAGGCAACAGCCTGGAAAGGAGCAGACACATGAGCAAATACAGATTTGATACATCTATCTTCGACCGATATGTACATGACATGAAACAAACAGCTCAATACCAGCCTGTGGTTATGCTTGCAAACCGTAAAGGAAAAGCTTTTCTTGTACAGTGCAGCACCAAGGCAGACCATGCTTGCTGGAGCATTGTCGGAGATTTATTCGATGCGACATTTCTATCCCGTAAGGACTTAGAAGATTTTATTATCAGCAACAACCTTCACGAGTGGACGGAAGAAGATGACAGGATATACAATAAAAAGCTTTCTAATTTCTGTCAGAACAAGTGTCGCATTGAACTTTAACCCCTAGGGGCGGTGCAAATCTCAACGCTTTCTTTTATCGTGGAACGGCGTGGGGTTTTGTGTACAAACAAGGCGAAATCAAAGGGGTAATTAAACCCAAATCAAACACATTAATTTTTTATGAGAAAATGGAGGAATTAACACATGAACATTGATAAGAAAGTTGCACATTATTTACGCAATACATGGATCGATTTTCAGACATTCTATATTCTGGATATCATCCCTCAAAACAAAGATGAGGCTGTTGTTATTCTTTGCCCACTATATCCAACTGAAGACAAAGTGTTCTTTGTCTGGTATCAGGGTAAACAGTATCCTTATCAGTCATTTGATCATATGATGGATGCACTTATAGAGTGCAGACATATCTCACCCGGAGAAGCTGATTCTCTTAAGAAAAAATATATTAACACCAATGCAAAGGAGATTTAAGATTATGAATTACGACACTTTTACAATTGAATCCGAATCCTACAGAAAAGCATTCTGGAACACGATGATGAAAGGAAAAGGTGTTCCGTATAGCACCATGGGAAAAGGAAACGCCGGAAGTGATATGTTCGTTATTCCATACGACAGTAATCGTATGTTTATGGATGCATTAAAGAAAGAATGTATCTTCAGAAATATCGGTACAAGCATTACCACTATTGACTCTGATTTGGATATTTGGCTTTCTGATAGTGATGAGCCAGCCGAATGGATAGTAAGCAATACCGACCGTTTTATCAAAGATGTAGCATCATCTTTCACTAAGAAAAAGGTGAAATGCCACAAACTTGCCATCATCGACAGAATGGATATGGATTTTATGCAGGATATGAAATTCGACATGGAAGACTTCCTTGTAAACCGCTTTGCTAAAAGATTTGGTAAAGCTGAGGAAGATGCATTTGTAAATGGTACTGGTGTAGATATGCCTACAGGAATTCTACACGATGCCGATGGTGCTGAGGCCGGAGTAACGGCAGAAGCACTTACCTATGATGATGTCATTGCACTTTACTTCTCGGCAAAACCAGAATATCGCACTAAGAGTGTATGGCTAATGAATGATGAAACTGCACAGAAGTTACGCACTCTTAAGGATAAGGATGGTAACTATATTTGGAATCACAGCAATGACACTATCATGAGCAGACCTGTGTACATCTGCAATGCAATGCCAAGCACAGATAAGATTATCGCATTTGGTGATTTCAGCTATTACTGGATCATCAACCGTATGCCAATCAGCGTACGTGCTTTAACAGAGTTATTTACCATGCACCATCAAGTGGGATATCTTGCACATGAGTATCTTGATGCAAAACTAATACGTTCTGAAGCTGTCAGGGTGCTTCAGCTTAAATAAGAACAAACGAAACGAGGTGGATTCAGTGGAAAGTAAATCCGGTGTAACTGAACTTCAGATCGGGAATACCTTATTCATCGTTGAGTACGAAACAAGTGATACGGCTACAGAAACAGCCTATGATAAGGTAAAAAGGCTTATTACAAGCCATGCAACCGACCATGAAAAGTTATCAGAAATAACACAATTATCAGCGTAATATAACTCGACTAATGCCGAATAGTACGGTAATATGACAATACCCTATATAGGGTGTTCCGCTTGAAGGCTGTCGGAAAGGAATAGAAAGTGAATAATTTAAACAGACAGCCTTATGATGCAGCCCCTGAAAAGAAAACTGCACTTTATTGCAGATTATCTCGTGATGATGAACTTCAGGGTGACAGCAACAGTATAAAGAATCAAAAAGCAATATTAAAAAAATACGCTGATGATAACGGATTTACTAAAACTGAATTTTTTGTTGATGACGGTGTGAGTGGTACAACCTTTGACAGACCGAGTTTTCAAAGAATGATAGCAGAAATGGACGCAGGTCATATCGCAACGATTATTGTAAAAGATATGAGCAGACTCGGTAGAGATTATCTCAAGGTAGGTTATTACACGGAGATTGCTTTTCCGGAAGCTGAAGTCAGATTTATTGCCATCAACAATGGAGTTGACAGTGCCAATCAGCAAGAAAGTGATTTTACACCATTTCTTAATATTATTAATGAATGGTACGCCAAGGACACGAGCAAGAAAATCAAAGCCGTGTTTAAGGCTAAGGGTGAATCGGGAAAGCCATTGTGTACAAATCCACCTTATGGATATATGAAAGGCCCTAAGGATAAGAATCATTGGATCTTGGATGAACCTGCCGCAGAGATCGTAAAAAGAATATTTCAACTATGTATTGAGGGATATGGTCCAAGTCAGATTGCAAAGAAACTTGAGAATGACAAGGTACTTACACCTTCATCCTATTTCAAAGAAATCGGCTTGTATCCGACAGCACCTACCACCGAAGAGCCTTATGCATGGGTGCCTAGGACGGTAGCAGATATTCTCGACAGGCAGGAATACCTTGGTCATACGATCAATTTCAAGACAAGGAAAAAATCCTATAAGTTAAAGAAAACAATCAAGAACGATCCATCAGAGTGGCAAATTTTCAAAAATACACATGAAGCTATTATTGATGAAGATACATTTCAGACGGTAAAGCGAATTCGTGACGGAAGACGCAGACCTACACCGCTCGGAGAAATGCCAGTATTGTCCGGCATGGTATTCTGTGCAGACTGTGGTTCAAAGTTATATCAAGTCAGAGGCAAAGACTGGAGTCATGACAAAGAATATATGGTCTGTGCCAACTATCGCAAACGAAGTAAAGACATCTGCACCTCTCATCAAATACGCAATGTGGATATTGAAAATGTCCTGCTTTACATGATTCAGCAGGTGACAGCGTTTGCTAGAGAGCATGAAGATGAGTTTGTTGAGATGGTTACAAAATCCAACGCCAAAGCAGTCGAACGTGAAATTCGTGAAAGCAAGAAAGAATACGAACAATCACAGACAAGGATCAGCAAGCTCGATACCATCATTCAAAAGTTGTACGAAGACAATGTTGAAGGTAAAATCAGTGATGAGCGTTTTGCGAAAATGTTAGCAACTTATGAAACCGAGCAGAATCTACTAACGCATCGTCTTGCAGAACTTCGACATATCATTGATGCAGCCAAACAGAAATCCTCTAACGCAGACAGTTTCCTTCGATTGGTTAAGACTTACACAGATATCAAGGAACTTAATGCTGAGATCATCAGAACTTTTATTGAAAAGATATATGTTTACGGAAATGAGAAGCCATGGGACAGAAACACTAAAAAGCTAAAGATAATTTTCAACTTCATTGGTGAAGTACATATTCCAAGCAATGTAAAAAAGGCATAGCCGATTATTACGACTATGCCGATATTTTACAGGATTACAAATCCCTTATTGAGTTGCCCTTTTTCGTGCGAGTCTTTTTTTGCTTAATAACGCCAATGCAAACGGCGAGCCTTATGAATAACAGATCATTTATCCTTTGTTTTTTTTGACACGCTTACAGCAACGGCACCAAGGAGCAACATTGTCAATGCTGCACCTGCTCCTAAGCCTGTGTTAGGTGACTTATCACCATCTTTGTTTACATTTTGAACTGCTGTCTGTGAACTGTTTTGTAAGCTATCATCTATTTTGCCTGTGCTGTCTGGTGATATATCTGATGAACTTTCAGGCGTTTTTGTACCAAGGACATAGAAAGGTGCATCGTCTGTGACAAAGGATATTTCTGCATCAGACTCTTCACATTTAAGACTGCTTACTGTACCATCACCTTTAACGGAATTTACCTGATCTTTGTCTGTGTTTATCGTTACCTTTATTCCATTTGCCGGCAGAATAGAATCTCCGTCAATGTAATAAATATGAAATGCTACGGTGTTTTCAGACTTTTTTCCCATGACGCTGTTTAACCAGTCAAGAGCTTCCTTCTCTGTGACCTGATCCACCGCAAGATTTTTATCTTTATCGGCATTCTCGATCTTCACGCTTGTGCCATCTGGAAAATCAATAACAGCATTTCCATCGTCGTCCACAGGCACACTGTTCCATGGAACATCTTCTGTATAGACCGCATAAACATTTCCATTTGCAGTTGTATTATTATCATCAAGCTTTGCCTCGGCCGCATAAGCACCAGAAGGTACGCTTAATGCAAGCACAAGAGCAAGAAATGAAGTCATTTTTTTCATTGGCCTATTTGACCCCCTATCTGTGTATTCAAGGAAGCTGCACCTGCACTATAATAAGTGTGCGGCTCGTAACCCATGATCTTAAGCTTTATCTTTGTACCGACCTCCGGCGTCTTTGAGAGCGTAACATATTTCACATACTCGTTTGGCTTGATAAGACCAGTTTCTCCAAGCATATTTCCCTGTTCGTCAAACACTCTGAGCTTTATCCAGGCATTGTTGCCCTCGATATTTGTAAGATATACTATTGCCTTATCGCCTTCCATAGTGACGTTTCCGCACACCGCAAAATCATAGCTCATATCATCTCTGTTCGGAGAGCTATAGCCTAAATTTTCCGAAACCTCAGGCTTGCCATGCTGTGCTGTGCTTTCAAAAGGCGGTGGGGTAAATTCTGCACTTTTTTTATCATTTGGACGGCACAATGCAAATATCATCACGCCAATGGTAACTGCAAAACAGACCATAAGCACTGATACGATCAGCTTTCCGTCATTTTTTTGCTTATCCATCATAAGCCCCCTGATATGAATACTTTTTTAATTACGCTATCGGTACAATCTCAATATCATTGTTTCTTACTACCCTCCATGCTACATTTGATCCTGTTACATAATAAAGAGTTGTATCAACATGGGTAGAAGCAACCATTGCGTCAGTTACTTATTGAATGTCTTCAGAGATCGTTACTGTGATAGTGCCAAGATCCGTATTGTTTGTTTCTATCCCTGCTCCACTTACACTGAAATGTGCTGAAACTTTAGGTGCGGCGTCAACAGTGGTGCCTTCGGCTGTTTCCAATAAAATAACATCTTCATCAAACATGCCGTTAAGTCCTTCGACCTTTGATGTAAAATTCATCTGTGCTTTAATAGCCGAATTTGAATGGTTTGTTACAGTTATCTCCTTAGGCTCATTCCACCAGCATGCAGACTCTGTGGTATAGCTATGTGTTTCAGGATCCCATACCTTATATCCGCCAAAGTAGGTAAAATTCATTTCCTCCCACTCAACGTCCACAGAAATTGTCGTTGACTTGGAATCAATATAGCTTCCTGTAACCTTGATATTTGTTGGTTCGCTGCCGTCATTTTTTTCTGAATTTACCGCATATGCTGTAACCACGCTAGTGCTTGCTAGCACTAATGCGGCAATGATCGCCAATTTGCTTTTCATGATAAATTCCTCCGTTATTTATTTTTCCACAGTGACAGTTATTTTTGCCACAGTATCGACCATTGCTTTTTCACCTGATTGCGGATCATAACTTAAAACTCTGAAATTTGCGTCTGAATAAGTGCCTTCACTAAGTTTGTCCGCCTCGCCCTCAAGCAAAGGAAGCGTTTTAAGCTGATTGCCTGGTTTTATAGTACCTGAGCGTGCGATGATCTCACCATTTACCTCGATACAAAGCACGATATCCTGAGTTGAACTGCTTGGATGCTTATAACTAAAATAAGCTGTTTTATCAGATAGCTTGATATTCACTGTATTTTCGTATTCAAGAGAAATTCCTCCGCCACCCTCAGGCACATCAAGACTTCTGCTGTTGTCCTCCAAAGGTTCAGCATTCTGCTCTGTCTGCTGAGGTGCATAATCAGGTACTAGAGATTTTGTTTCTGACTTTCTGAAAAACACAGCCCAAATCGTAATGCCTATGCAAAACATCATGCCCAGAATAAGTGCAGCTATTATGATCTTTTGTTTTTTTGCTTTATTCTCATTATTCTCCATCATTATCCTCCTGCTTGTGCATTAGCCAGACATTCCTGCCAAATAGCATTAATGTTCACAATAATAGTACATTGTTATTAACAAAAAGTCAACAACATTTGCACAAGTGGTAATAATAATGCACAAGCGGTAGTTTTTTTGATACATATGGCATTCATTTTTTGACAGTCCAGCATCTCCGTGACCATTAAAGCACAACAAAAACGATAGCTCTCATAATAACACCGTTACTTTTTTATTAATAGATAATACTTGAAATCTTCGGGATAATATAGTATAATAGCCTTATATGTTGTTATCCTGATAGGAAAACTCAGGCAGAAGGAATGGTGATAGTATGAAAAAAGGAGTTATCTCTGTGAACTCAAATGCAGAGAAAACTATTATTGCAATGACGATATCCGTTGTTCTTGCCATTATTTTTGACGGCAAAAAGAAAAAGCCTGCAAAGCGCAAAAGCTTTGCTCAGCGTGTTTCAAAGCACTATAAAACTATCGACAATATAATGCTTATGACAGTTGCAAAGGACGTCAAGAAAAAAGAGCAGGAACGTGCGGCTCTTAAAAAGAAAAATTCATACAAGACCAAGCTCCGTGACCTTGAGATACAAGACGCTGAGTTTATTGAACTGTAGGTGATATCATGACGGAATATTTCAAGCGTTACCGCAGTTTTGTTGCAAGCTGTCTTGATGATAAAGACTGCGACTTTGCAAAGCTCCTTGATTATCACAAAGAACATATCGCTTTTTTTCAGCACGAACGGCTGATACATCTTATCGTGACGGTGCTTTTTGCACTTTGTACTGTCATGACGTTCATTGCCATTGCAGTTTGGCAGGTCATGATACTCTTACCCCTTGCCATTGCGTTTCTCGTACTGCTTGTGCCTTATATAAAGCACTACTATTTTCTTGAAAATCAGACTCAGCTTCTTTATAAGGACTATGACAAGATATACAGACGAGTACATAATTTTGAACTCGACAACGAGAAAGGCGTGAAATAATGGAGTACACAAAATACACCAAGGAACAGTGGAAAGGCAGCGTCATAACCTCTCCCCTGCCGCCTACTCTCGTTACCTGCGGCAATATGGAGAAGCCTAATGTGTTCACAGTTGCGTGGACAGGCATTCTCTGCACTCAGCCGCCTGTCACCTACATCTCCGTCAGACCTGAGAGATATTCCCACGAGCTTATCAATCAAAGCGGTGAGTTTGTCATAAATCTGCCAACAAGAGAGCTTGTGAAAGCTGTGGATTGGTGCGGTGTGAAAACCGGCAGAAAAGTGGATAAGTTCAAGGAAATGCACCTTACCGCAGAGCCGTCCGCAAAGGTATCGGCACCTTTGCTGGCAGAATCTCCTGTGAATATCGAGTGCAAAGTAAGAGAGGTCGTGAGCCTTGGAACACATGATATGTTCATTGCGGATATCGTGGGGCTTGACGTTGCAAAAGAATTGCTTGACGAAAAAGGAAAGCTTTGCCTTGACAAAGCGGGGCTTCTTGCCTACGCTCACGGAGAGTATTACGGTCTTGGCAAAAAGCTTGGAACGTTCGGCTACTCAGTAAGGAAAAAGAAAAACAACAAAAATATCAGAAAAGGAAAATAGAGTTATGAAAAAAATTCTCACAGCCGCAGTTGCGCTGGCTGTATGCTATAGGCTCAGACCTATCAAAGCGTACGCATGGAGCGGCACTACTCACGAGGACATTGTAAAAAAATCACTTGCACTTCTGGAAAAGGAGAAAAAGCAGAAGCAGGTGACATTCTATAAAGACTATCACAGCGAGATACTCAAGGGCTGCACACAGCCTGACGAGGAGAACGATATGGACAAAGGTCATGGCAAGCATTATTACTCCTGCGTTAATCCAAAGGGCAAGGAGCTTCCTGAAACTAACGGCTATTACCGCAACCGCTTTGGTGACCTTGCAGTGAGCGCAAGAACTTGCCTCGAAGAAAACTACACCGCCGCAGTATCTCTTTACAAAAGCGGTGACATAAAAAACGCCATGCGTGTTCTCGGCAGAGCCGCACATTTTATTTCAGACATGGGCTGCACTGTTCACGTTGCAAACATGAAATATCAGGACAAGGCAAACAACGTGCATTACGCTTTTGAGAAGCACGTTTCCACCACCTGCACAAGACACACAGCCGACAGCTTCGACAAGCGTCTGCTGAAATACTACGGCAAGGATAACTTTGGCGAGGCTTCAAACAAGCTTGTAAAATACGCAGGCAAGTTCGTTGACACCATTTCTCACCTTGACCCAAGAGCTTTCGATGACGTTGCAAAGAACACTCTGCCTGTTACACAGCAGAATGTCACAGCGCTTCTTCTGAAATTCTATGACGATTGCACCTCTGACGCAGGAAATTACATACTTGACGGCAAGGCTTACACATTCAAAAACGAGATATCAGGTCTTGTACTCACTGTTACTCCTAAGGGATTACAGCTTGAAAAGCCTGACAAGGAGCTTGAACAGAAGCTGACGGTCTGTCTTACAGAGGACGGCACATTTGGTTTAAAGATAGGCGACGGCGGATATGTAAACGCTTCATGCAAGGGCTATGACTATCTGAAGATAGACGGCAAGCCTGTTCAGTTCAGGGTAACTGCACTGGGAAAAAGACGTTTCAGAATATCCACTGAGTCCACAGACTATGTAAAGGTGCTTGCAAACTCAAAGGGCGGAAAGCTCTCCTTTGCTGACCTTGAGCCTGAAAACTCAGCTCAGATTTGGATACTTAACTAAAGATCACAACACAAAATATTGACGCTGTAAAAAAAGCGCAACAAAGCCCGTGGATTCCCTCGATATGGAAGCCCACGGGCTTTAATATATCACACAGCAAAAAAGAACTATCTAATCTTGAAAAAAGGG
>NZ_QTYG01000050.1:0-16509 GCF_003462045.1 Ruminococcus sp. AM31-15AC
ACAACAAGAAAATAGGCACTGCCACAGTAAAAATCGCAGGAAAAGGCTCTTACACAGGCACTATCACAAAGACGTTCAAGATAAATCCTGCCAAGCAGGAGATACAGAAGCTCACGGCAAAGAGCAAGGCATTCTTTGTGGATTGGGCGCA
This sequence comes from Ruminococcus sp. AM31-15AC, assembly GCF_003462045.1. NCBI lineage: Bacteria > Bacillati > Bacillota > Clostridia > Eubacteriales > Oscillospiraceae > Ruminococcus > Ruminococcus sp. AM31-15AC. The sequence goes on from NZ_QTYG01000050.1 coordinate 152, forward strand.
GAAAGGCTCGGCTACCGGATATGAAATTCAGTATGCTACCAACTCAAAGTTCACAAGTGCAAAGAAAGTTACCATAACAAACAACAAGACCGACACCAAGACTATTTCAAAGCTTTCAGGCAAAAAGAAATACTATTTTCGTGTTCGTTCGTATACTACTGTAAAGGGTACGAAATATTACGGCGCTTGGTCGGCTTCAAAGAGTGTGACTACTAAGAAGTAATTTTATATGAGAACAGCGTATCGCAGGGGGCTGCGGTACGCTGTTTTTGTTCACTAACTTTATAATTCGCTTAGATTACATTTCCAATATTGACATTTATTGCAGAAAGTGTTATCATGATGTTATAATCTTTTTCAAAAAAATAAAATACGTGGGAGTGATTATGTATGAAAAAAATTTTAGCTTGTGTTGCTGCCTTTGCGATCACTTTTAGTAGCACTGTTTTGCCTATTGCAGAACAAGCCACGGAAATCGGAGTTGTCATATCAGCTAGTGCAGACACCTATGGTGATTTCCAGTATAGTGTTTTGAATGACGGTACCATAGCGATTACCAAATATACAGGAAAAACCGAAAATCTGACTATCCCTGCATATATAAATGGTAAACAGGTAACAAGTATAGGCAATCGTGCTTTTTATTCAAATAGGAAGCTAGAAAGTATTAAGATCCCAAACGGAGTAAAAAAAATCGAAAACAACGCATTTGAAAATTGTGATATACTCAAAAATGTGACCTTACCAAATGGTCTAACAAGTATCGGGACTTATGCTTTCCATGGTTGCACCTGCCTCGAAAGCATAGATATACCACAAAGTGTTGTAATTATAGGAGCGTCTGCTTTTGAAGATTGTAATACTCTTAAAAAAATAGATATAAAAAATGGTGTTAAGAGTATCGGAAAAATGCATTCTCGGCAACAAGCATCAAAAACCTAACACTACCTGACACTATCACTTGTGTTGAGGATAACACATTTACAAGATGCTTGTATCTTGAAAATATAACTATCCCAGACGGGGTCACAAGCATTGGAGATCTCGCATTTTCTGAATGCCCCGCATTAAAAAGTATAATAATACCTGATAGTGTTACAAGTTTAGGAAAATCCATGTTCTTTTACTGTACAAGTCTCAGTGATATTACCCTGTCAGCAAACCTTACAACTATTCCAGAAGAAGCATTTTTTTCTTGTACAAATCTCGATAATGTTATTATTCCAAATGGAGTTGTCAGAATTGAAAAATCTGCATTTTCAAGCTGTTCAGGTATGAAAAAAATCGATATTCCAGACAGTGTTGAAACTATTGGAGAAAAAGCATTTTCTGATTGTTCAGCACTTACTAATGTTGTTATTCCTGATAGCATCACAAGCATTGAAAAGTACGCTTTCCTAAATTGTTATGCTCTCAGAGATATCAAATTATCATCAAATATTGATAACATTCCAGAACAATCCTTTCTTTGCTGTAAAAGTCTTGAAAGCATAACTATTCCCGAAAACGTCAAAACTATCGAAAATGAAGCTTTTAAGGGCTGTGAGAATCTCTCGGCTATAACAATGTCTAACGGATTAAACAGCATTGAATACAAATCATTTTCAGGCTGTAAAAAACTCACAAATATTTTTATTCCTGATAGTGTTTCAAACATTACATATAATGCTTTCGAAGGATGCACCGCTCTTGCAGATATATCTGTCAGCAATGATAACACTTCATTTTCTTCAGATGAAGGAGTATTGTTTAATAAAGACAAAACTGCTTTGTTGATATATCCACTTGGTCTTAAGCAATCATCCTATACAATTCCTGGAAGCGTCACAAGTATTGGAAATGGGGCTTTTGAAAACTGTGATAGTCTAACAGATATAATTATTCCTGATAGTGTCACATATATTGGAACATCATCATTTTCTGGCTGTACAAATTTAACACATATAAAAATGCCAACAAATATTGACAACATTCCTTCCTCTGCTTTTGCTCGTTGTAAAAGTCTTGTCAGCATAGACATACCAGAGAGCGTAAAGTACATTGGAAGTGCTACATTTTCCGAATGTTCAAGTTTAACTACGGTCACAATCCCCAAAAGCACTGAATACATAGAGATTGATACATTTTATTTTTGTGACAGCCTTATCAGCATAAATGTCGATCCTGATAATCAAAAATATTGTTCTAAAGACGGTGTTTGGTTTGACAAAGCAATGACGCAATTAATGCAATATCCTGCTAATTCAAGCAGATCCGATTATACAATTCCCGATACTATTAACACGATCGCATACAGATCTTTCTTTAATTGTAAGACATTAAAGAATATCACGATTCCGAAAAGTGTAAACAGCATTGGCATGTTTGCATTTTATGACTGCACTAATTTGAAAAATGTTTACTATAAAGGTTCAAAAGCCGATTGGGAGAAAATAAATATACTTGATTTCAATGAGTGTTTAACAAACTCAACAAGATATTATAACTATGACCCAAACCACAAACACAGCTATACAAATAGGATCACAAAGCAGCCTACCTGCACAGTAAGTGGTACAAGAACATACACCTGCTCATGCGGTGACAGCTACACTGAAACTATCCCAGCCACAGGCCACAAGTCAAGCGGCTGGATAGTCGACAAGGCGGCTTCTATCGGAGTTAAAGGCTCAAAGCACAGAGAGTGTACTGTTTGCAAAAAGGTGCTTGAAACTGCCGAGATCCCTGCACTTTCAAGAATTAGCATTTCAAAGGCAAGCGTGACACTTTCAACTTCGACCTACGCATATGATGGCAAGGCAAAGAAGCCTGGTGTAACGGTCAAGCTAAACGGCAAAACTTTGAAGAATAGTACAGATTACACAGTTTCCTATTCAAACAACACCAAGGTCGGAACAGCTACTGTAAAGATCACGGGCAAGGGCAACTACACAGGTTCTGTTTCAAAGACCTCAAAATCAAAAATAACTTCAAGAAAGCCACAGTTTCGGGCATTTCAAATAAGTCATACACGGGCAAGAATATTACACAGAGCATTACTGTTAAATACAACGGCAAAACGCTGAAAAATGGCACTGACTATACAGTTTCCTATTCAAGCAACAAGAAAATAGGTACTGCCACAGTAAAAATTGCAGGAAAAGGCTCTTACACAGGCACTATCACAAAGACGTTCAAGATAAATCCTGCCAAGCAAGAGATACAGAAGCTCACAGCTAAGAGCAAGGCTTTCTTTGTGGATTGGGCGCAGAAAGGCTCTGCTTCTGGATATGAAATTCAGTATGCTACAAACTCTAAGTTTACAAGTGCAAAGAAAGTTACTATAACAAGCAACAAGACAGACAAGACCACTGTTTCAAAGCTTTCGGGCAAAAAGAAGTACTATGTTCGTGTTCGCTCGTATACTACTGTAAAGGGTACGAAATACTACGGCGCTTGGTCGGCTTCAAAGAGTGTTACTACAAAGAAGTAATTACATATGAAAACAGCGTACCGCAGGAAACCCTGCGATACGCTGTTTTGCTCAATATACAAAATTATTTCTTATAGATCACAACGCTCTGTCTGCCCAAAATGTTATAACTGCTCTGGAAATTCGAGTACGAGAATCGTCTGTTCTTTGTGCCTGTAAGCACATCGCCGAAGATAAAATCTCCGCTGACATCATCATAGCCTGTTATAACAAGGCAGTGCTGCGGCGCATACCACAAGAAGCTGTAACTGCCTGAGCCCGGTTGGGTGTATCTCTGTCCCCTTGTAAGCTTCCAATTTTGCAGAAGATACATAGGCTTGCCGTTTGTCGCCATCCACACTATAACAGGGTGACCCTTGTCTATCTCGGTCTTTATCTGCTCTGGGGTAAGTCCGCCAGCTGACTTTGTGCTTCCAAGGTCGAGCTTGCTGGTGCTTATCTTTTCTTTGTTGACGTTTTTGCCTGTGATATAATCGGTGTAAAGCTCTATCTGATAGTTATTCTGCAAATGCCTGTCTTTCAGAAACTTATTTGCCGTCTGCGCAATAACAGGCGCATAAACTCCGGGTCCTGTGTAAGTATAAGGCGAGCCTGCATAAGCATAGTTAGGGTCTACAGTTCCAACTGCGCCGTGTGGGATATAGGCGTTTGAAACATAATTCTTATTCGTTGAAAAGCCTATGTAGTTTAAAACTGTGGCAAGAGAAGTCGCCTCACAGCCCATTGGCATTGGCGAGCCGCCCACATATCCGTTCTGATTTATACAAGCCACCACAAGATTATTGTAACGCTGAACATAAGAAGCATTTATCCAGCCATGCTTGCCTGTCTTTGGCATTTTAACGTCGATACGCCCATTCTGTACTGCGCCGAACTGCGAAAGCACAGTGTTTGCAGGGATACTGCCGATAACAACATTATCGTTCTTTGAACGATACACCGTCACATATCTTGTGGTCTTGACAGTTTTATTTGTGTAAGACTTCTTTTCGCTGCTGAATGAGCCGCTGTAAGTCACGCCGTTGAATATCCTATATGCTCTGACTTTAAATCTATACTGCTTTGCGCTTTCAAGCCTGTCGATAGTGAACTCAGTTTTTGTGGTATCTGCCAAATGCACCCACTTGCCGTTTGAATACATATAAACATTATAGCCTGTGGCTTTTGACACCTTTGACCAGCGCAGTTTCAGAGAATTTTTTGAAGTGATAGTGGAGTCCATTTTCACCGCCGACGGCAATGTGCAGGTAGTGAACTGCTGTGACAAATCAGAAAACACTCTTTCATCATTGACAGTTTTAAAAGCCCTTACCTTGTACATATACTTGGTAGCAGAAGACTTTTTGCTGTATGTATACTTAGTATCAGCTGTTTCACCTATTTTCACGAACTCCCCCGAACGCCAATAATACACCTCATAGCCCTCTGCGCCGTCAACAGCCGTCCAAGCGAAGGTGTTTGAAGACGAAGTATTGTTCACAGACTTAAGACCGATCGGTGCTTGGAGCGAAACCTCCTCCGTATCGTCAGCCGAGCTGTCCTTAGCACTGAAAGTTACGATTTCCGCAGTTTCCTCGCTGTCAGAAAAAGCGGTCTGCGCAAACCCCGTTGACATAAGCGACAGCGCAGCCACAAAAGCGATAATTTTCTTCATCATTACTGTTTCCCCCTATATATTGAGTTTTCATTTATTAGTATAGCATTTATTTTCCATAAAATCAAGTATAGGGTAAAAAATCATGCTATTCTGTAAATGAAGTATGCAGCGTGTTTTTGAGAAGGAGCACGAGGATTGTTCTTACCAGTGCGAATGGGAAGGATATCAGCTGCGATGAGAACTTCAACACTAGACAGAGGCACCCTTTTTAAAAGGAAATTACGGCAAACATGTACAGCATGGGAGAAATTGATCCTGTAAGACCACTTTCTATCATTGGGCTGAACGGCAGTATTGGAAACGGCAAGTTCAGAAAAATTGTACATTATCAACCGAGCATAAATTTCTTGAAGGATGCTCTCTGTCTTTTTTGCGTGAAAATATCTAAGCCCCACGGTGTATTTAAGGTCTCGGAAAGATGTTTCAATGCCCCAACGCATGGAGTAAAGCATTTTAAGGTCATCAGAAGAAAAAAGATCTTCAGATAAATTTGTAGCAATTACTTCATAGCTGTCATCTGATATTTTAAAGCGAACAATCCGTACAGGCAACTCATAAATAACAGTAGGCTCTGATTTTTTGTTTTTTGAAGGAACAAAATCAAAGGTACAGCTTGAAGAGATGAACTTCAAGTATGGATCGCTTAGCAATTGCTTTTTGATAGCATTTGTCTGCTTACGAACAAGTTTGAAAGTAATTAACTTATCAAACTCACCCTCAGGCAGATCAAGAACTGACATAATACAATTCTTGGAATCACGGATCCTTATGAGAAAATTTTGACCTGCTTCATTAAAATGTGCAAAAGTATTGTAAGATTCATAACCTCTGTCAGCAATAACAATGATTTGCTCAAGATCTATAAAATGGCGCTGTGCCATGGAGAGAAGAGCGCTGTGCTCATTAGAACAGTGCTTTTTCTGTATAATAACATCAGTGTAAATATGGGATAAAAGATCATACAAGGCATTGAGATGTAGCATGTTATATGGCTTAGAACCAGTCTTTCCAGAAATAAACGAATCAGCATCGCTCTTATTTGTCGGAATATGTATATCTGAACCGTCACATGCAAGAAGACTGAAACCCTTAAAAAGCTTAATTTCAGAAGAAAGAGCATTAAATTTGTCAAACAGAGAGCCAAAAGCTTCAGATCTGATTTTTGCGCGAGCTTGAACAAAGGCAGATTTAGTTGGAATATTGGTAGAATAGTCAAAGTAATTCAAGAGTTCATGAGAAAGAGATGAACTTTCCATTGTTAAAAGGCACTTAAAAATATCTTGAGGAGAGATCTTGCTCGAACGAGTAAAATCTCTTTTGGGAGAGATAAAACAAGTATTACGCTCAGAACAAACATGTTTAATAGCTGTTATCAATTTTTTCTTAATCTGCCGACATATTTCATAATGAAACCCTCCTTGAAATGGGAAAACATATACCTACTTCAAAGGGTTTCATTGTCTAAAGACAATGAAACCGCAGATTTTCTGCGGTTTGTCAACTGGTTTTCGCTATGTTTTACAATTTATTAAGATTTTCCGGTGTTCTTGTCAAAAAAAGAACCCACACTTTTTTCGTGTGAGCTCCTTTTTTAGCTTAATGATATTGGCAAAAAAATTCGGCAATTTTTTTCAGACCAAACAAAAAACCACCGCACAAAGCCTTACCTCTGTGCGGTGTAAATATCTACTTTATTACTTCCTCTTAGAAACCACCAAAGCTGCACCTGCAAGTGCTGCCAGACCTACGCTGATGCCCATTGCCGCATCTGTATTAGGGTTTTTGGTGCTGTTAGGATTTGTCGTTGTCTTTGATGATGAAGCCGCTGCGCTGCTGTCATTTGTTGCTTCAGAAGAAGCCTCGGAAGATGACTCCTCTGCTTTGCTCTCGCTGCTCTCCTCACTTGACGACTCCTCAACAACGTTATTGAACTCAACGTCGTCGTCCTTTGTCATTTCGTCAACGCCGTCGTTAACCAACTCAACTCTCTCCCAGCCGTAAATGCCTTCAATAGCATATGTAAGCTCATAAGCTGCTGTCTTCTGTGAAACAGCTGATGGGTGATAGTCAACTGCATAACCATTGTTTTCGCTGTCCTGAACGCTGAACTGGAAAACTGATACCTTGCTGTCGCCTGTTTCAGTCTTATAAGTGTCAACTGCATCTGTAATAGAAGGATAAAGCTCCTGTCCCATAATACCGAGTGTACAAAGTATCTCAGAATTTGGATTCTTAGCTCTTATCTCCTTGAGGAAATTTACATAGCCCTTTTCAAACTCAGCACACTTATCAGGGTCACCCTTTGTGTATGAGTTATCGTTTGTACCAAGATTTACAACGATAAGCTCAGGCTGATACTGTGAGAAATCCCAATCATAATTAGCTGTCTGTTCACCGTCGAACCAGCTCCATGTAAAGCAGAACTTATCATAGAAATTTGGCACAAGCAGTGCGTCATTTACCTTGCCGTTGCCTGAATAACCAGAGATCACACCTGCTCCGCTTACTGATACAAAGCTGTAGTCAGCGCCAAAATTCTGTGCTGCCTTGTAAGCATATGTCTTTGCGGCGTTCTCGTTGTAGATAGAAAATGACTTTCCAAGTGGATCGTCAACGCCGTATCCACAAGTGATAGAGTCACCAATAAACTCGATAGAATGCTTTGCTGCCTCTGTTGGCTGTGGCTTGCCGTCTACCTCAAAGCTGTCAATTGCGATAACGCTCTGTGCAGCTTCTGAAAGCTTTATGAGCTTGACAGTGCTTTCGCCCTCAGGAAGCTCTACCTCAACTGCGTTTGTCTTCTTATTTTTTATGTAGCCCTGCTTAACAAGCTTGCCGTTTACAAATACGCCAATTCTTGCCTCACCTACGCTGCCGTTTACATTGAAAACAGCCTTTGTGCCTGTGCATTTGAACTCGATACCGCTTGCAGAATAGCCAAGTATCGTTGTGTCGCCCTTTCTGTAAGTACGACCGATAAGCTTAACATTGTCGCTTGTTGCCTCATAAGAGGTGAGCTTGTCCGTTGCTTCTGTGTCTGCCATGGCTGTCATTCCCATGCAGCCTGCTGCAATAGCTGCAGCACAAAAGCCTGCAAAAAACTTCTTCATACTATGATTTCCTCCGTTTTTAAGGTTTTTGAGTCTTTCACCTTAATATTTCTCAACTTAATAATTTAATTATACTCTATCTGTAAGATATATGCATTAATTTATTGTTAATATTCATAAGATGCATTATTAACAAGCCTATCAATTATTCTTTATCCTCTTATAAACCACAGCCGACAGCGGTGGACAGACAAAGCTGCTTGAAACAGGCTGTTTGTTCATCTTGCCGTTTTCGTCAAGCCTGAGATAAAAGCTTCCCTCAGGCAGACCGAAGCCCCTGTTCTCGTAGTAAGGATTAAGTGCGACAACATAGCATTGTCCGTCTTTTTCAAGCTTCCAGCTTACGCAGTTCCAATCGTCATTGTGCATAAAATGAAGATGTGCGTTCACGTCCTCTTTAGTATACATTCGGAAAAGCGGACTTCCCTTTCTCAGCCTTATAAGAGCCTTATAATACTCAAAAACCTCTTTATATTCAAGCTTCCTGTTCCACTTTATGGAGTTAGTGTAGTCAGGCGCATTGTAGCTGTCATGGGAATAGATATTCACATCGTTTGGCGCTTCGCCCTCTTTGAGTATCCTCGGCTTTGACCTAAGAAAATCCTGACCAAGCTGTATGAACGGCATGCCCTGTGAAAGTATCACTATCGCCGCCGCAAGCTTATCCATTTTTATCCTTACGCCCTCACTGTCATTCTTTGCCGATATACAAAGCTTGTCCCACAAAGTATTGTTGTCATGAGCCTCACAGTAATTCACCGCCTGAGTAGGTTCAAAAGCCCAGCAAGCTTCTTTTGCGTCATTTATCTGATAGTGCGGCACAGAGCCGGCTATACCACGCCTTAGAGTAGAAGCCGCATTTCTGTTTCCGCTGACAAAGCCCTTGTCATATGGATTGAAAGTACCGCCCTTAATGGAATCTCTGATGTTATCGTTGAAAAGTCCAACTCTGCCAAACTGGTATGAGTTCCATTTATATGCAAGCCTGTCAGCAGGGAGCGGTGACTCTCCTCCCGTCCAGCCCTCACCATACATTAGTATCTGAGGGTCTATCTTGTTAAGCTCGTCCCTTATGATGTTCACAGTTTCAATATCGTGAAGCGCCATAAGGTCAAAGCGGAAGCCGTCTATCTTATATTCCGTTGCCCAAAATCTGAGAGAATCTATCATGAATTTTCTCATCATCATATGGTTTGAAGCCGTTTCGTTTCCACAGCCCGAGCCGTTTGAAAATGAGCCGTCATTTCTTATTCTATGATAATAATATGGGAAAGAACGCTCAAAAGCTGACTCCTCGGTATAGTAAGTGTGATTGTATACCACGTCCATTACAACGCCAATGCCGTTCTCGTGAAGTGCCATAACAAGCTGTTTGAACTCTCTTATCCTGCACTTAGGGTCATAAGGGTCTGTGGAATATGACCCCTCAAGGCAGTTGAAGTTCTTAGGGTCATAACCCCAGTTATATTGATTGAGCCAAGGCTTGCTCTCATCCACAGTGGCATAATCTTCCACAGGAAGCAGGTGAACATGGGTTATGCCAAGCTCTTTGAGATGCTCGATACAGGTGTTCACGCCCTGATATTTCGTACCCTTATCGGCAAAAGCCACATACTTACCTCTATGCTCAGGAGCAACGCCTGATGAACTGTCCGCAGAAAAATCCCTGACGTGGCACTCATACACCACTGCGTCGCAGGCATTTCTGCACTTAGGCTTTTTCACCTTGTCCCAGCCCTCAGGATCGGTGGTCTTGAAATTCACCACCGCACCAACGTTTCCGTTGACTCCGCAGGCTTTGCATAGATATCTATAGTTTCATGCCTTGTTTTGTGGTCAAACTCAAATGTATAGGTATAAAAAACACCGTCAAGGTCACGGAGTATCTCCACATACCAAACACCGTGGTCAAGCCTTTCCATAGGCAGGCTTTCAAGACGGCTTTTGCCCTCACCGTCAAGATACAGATTAAGATAAACTCCCGTTGCAAGCGGCGACCATGTTTTGAACACAGTTTTGCCCTCTTTCATGACCGCACCCAGATCGTTTCCTATATATTGATTATCTCTGTCGAACTGTTCATAATTCAATCTGTACATCAACCATGCCCCTTGCCTATATTTTTTTACGTCTTAGATATTTTTACTTCAGACTTTCGCCAAGCACCGAGCCTTGAAGAAGCTTAGTTTCAAAGCCTTCCCTCGTATTTTTAAGCAGGTCATCGCAAAGCTTTACCTTGTCCTTTTCAAGAAGCAGCAGGATAGTTGAGCCGCCGAACTCGAAATATCCCTTTTCTTCGCCCTTTGTGACCTTTACGCCGCCCTCAGTGTGCAGATTTGATATTCTGCCCACCATAAGAGCACCGACTTCCATTTGAATAATATCTCCGAACTGCTCCGTTCTTATCATGCAATACTCTCTGGAGTTTTCCTTGAAAACAGGCAGATAATTGTTCACCACAGGGTTCACAGTGTGAAGGATACCATTTATCTTTCTGTCGTGGCTCTTTACACCGTCTGCACAATAGCAATAGCGGTGATAATCGTCAACTGAAAGCCTTATTATCACTGCATAGCCACCCTCATAGCGTTTTGCAAGCTTGCTGTCTCTGAGGAGCGAAGCGGTATTATACACTGCGTTCTTTATAATAAAGGTATCAGACTGTGTTATCTTATAAGCAGTCACCTTACCGTCACAAGGTGACACCAGCAGATTCTTGTCCTTAGTGATAAAACGTCTGCCAGGCTTTATTTTTCTTGTGAAAAAGTCATTGAATGAGCGATACATTCTTTCCTCATAGTCAAACATATCTATTCCGTTTTTTTCTGCAAAGCCGAAAATAAAAGGCACTGAGAACTTGCTGTCAAGTATCACTCTTGCGCACTTTGAAAATATCGGACAGCCGAGAAATTTCATAAGCGCCCTGCCCATTGCCGAGCTGTAGGCAGCCGCAAGAAAGCTATCCTGAGATGTGGTCTGTTCGTATTCTCTGCCCTGTCTGTCACGATATTTCATTTGTTTCTCTCCTTTTATTTACATTATTGTAGGGGACGACATCCCCCCGACGTCCTGTTTTTCACACACCTGTCCGGCAAAAACATTTCCCATTCAGGTAACTTTTATCTTAGATTATATGCTGCATTTTAAGATAGCCGAGAAGGATTATCGCACCTATAGTAAAGAGTATCAGCACGCCCTTCATGGAAAGCTTCTTGACATTTATTTTCAATACAAAGAGTATTGAAATAAGTATCATAAAGCTATGGAAAACAAATGGAAAAATATTCCTCGGTATATTGTGCTGACCCATGAACAGCAGAGGAAGTATCATAGCAACTGTTGTAACAGGCAGACCCTTATATTCTTTTCTGTTCTCTGTTGTGTTTCTCCGACGCTCTTCCTCCATAACGTTGAAGTAGCCAAGTCTGATAACAGCACCCAGAACTATCATAATGCTTGCGATAAGACGAAGCGGATAAACCGAGTTGTAGTGATAGCCTATGACAGCAGGGAAAACACCGAAGCAAACAAGGTCGCACAGCGAGTCGATCTGTATGCCGAACACCTTTTCATGCTCTGTTCTGTTTTTCATGCTTCTTGCTATCTTGCCGTCAAAAAGATCACAGATACCCGAAAGAAGCAGGCAGAGAAAGGCTATGGACATATGATTTTCAAAGACCTGTGTAATGCCGAACACTGACGAAACAAGCCCTATGTATGTGAGTATTACCGAATAATTATAAAAACCGATCATTTTTTCTTTTCCTCTCATTCTTTTTCGACTTCTTTTTTAACTTCCTGCGAACCCTCAAGACCATTCTTCTTATCATTCCTCATAACGATAAAGTGAGCCACGAACGTTACCAATGCGCTCATTATCAGCAGTAAATAGAAGCTGAGTCCACGGCTCAGCAGCATTGCAGGCTTTACAAGCTCTGCGGTGAAAATGCCCATGAACATATATGTGAAGCAGCCCTCTGTTACGCCTGCCGCACCAGGCAATGGCAGCATTTCAACTGCAACGCCTATCATAGTCTGAAGTGCGATAATATTCCAAAAACCTGTTCCGCTAAGGCCGTAGGACTTATACACTATCCATGTGACAGCCAGCAGGAACAGTCTCTGCACCAGTGTGATAAGAAAAATATTTATCACAGTATGCACATTGCTCTTTATATATTCCGAACCGATCATGTAATTGTCACAGATACGCTTTATTTTGTTTATGTATTTTTCGTTGTTCTTTTCTTTGAGTATCCTTATGCGTGTCAGAAGATTTATAAGCTTTATGCCCATTTTTCTCGCCCACAAAGGCTTATAGAAAATAAACACAAGCCCTGCGATATAGGCGATATTCAGTATAAAGCCGATAAGCAGAAGCCACCAAAGCCGTCCCACATGAATCTTTATAAAGCCAAAGTTGAAAAGCAGGAACGCCACTGCAAGAAGCACCTGCACAGCCTTGAAAGCTATGGTGATGATAAGCATTATCAAGGTGGAAAAGCCTATCTTTATGCCGTCTTTCTTCATGTAATACATCTGCGCAGGCTGTCCGCCGGAAGCAGACGGCGTTATACAGCTAAAGAAAAAGCCTATAAACGAATATTTCAAACAACGCCTGAAAGGAGTTTTTACTTCAAAAAGCCTCAGCATATACTTTATTATGACCGACTCCCCTGCCACATAGCAGAACACGCACACAGCACCCACTGCAAGCCAGCTTTTCTTTGCAAGGTGAAGATCTGCCACTATGTCGGAAAATTCTTCTCCTCTGAAAAGCAGTCTGACTGTCAGCCAGCCTATGACCACAATAAAGAATATATTAAGAACATATTTCAGGTTCTTTTTTATTTTCATCATCTCCGAATTTTCAGCCTGTCCATTAAAAGGTCAGACCGTTTTTGTCCCACACATATTTTTTACAGCACGAATGCCATAAAGCACAGATTTACTATTATCTGCAAAATTGTAAATCTTATTACTACCTGAGTATCAGACCAGCCCTTGTTCTTTCTTGCATGGTCGTGAAGAGGAGTTCTTATGCCCTCCATAAAATTCTTTATTTTCAGGAAACGTCTGAAAGAAAGCTTGAGAAGTCCAAGTCCGCCGTCAAGTATGATAACTATAGCCATAGGGATAAATGCGAACGGTGCGGCAGTTTTTAAGAACATCACCGCAAGGAAAACGCCCAGCGCTCTCGAGCCTGCGTCACCCATGAGCATCTGGCTAGGCGAGCAGTTGAACCACAGATAAGCCGCAAGCGTCACGAACATTATCATAGGAAGGAGCATATCAGCCGCACCACTCTTTGTCACCATAAATGCAAGTGGCAGAAGAACTGCCATGACCAATGAACCGCATAGTCCGTCAACGCCGTCTGTACAGTTTGTAACGTTTATAGCCGTCCAAACGAGAACGCCTGCAAGGATGATGAACAGCGGTGCAGGGATAGTGAAAGTAGAATCTGTGATATAAAGCTTCACCTGCGAGCCGTTATAAAAATAGTATGTAAACGCAATGCCAAGAGATATAACAAGGTCGATAAGACCCTTTTTCAGGTTGCCCCAAGGAGTTTCAGCAGCATCATCAAAATATCCGCTGAGCATGGCAGCATACACAAGCACGAGATAGATTATGTTCTCGATATCGAGAGGATAAAAAAGCGCTGTGCAAAGGGTAAAGGAAGTCACGAAGATAATTCCTGCACCACGAGGCTTGCCCTCAGAAAGAGCACCGTTCACAGCAAACGCTCTGCCCTGATCTTTAGGCAAAATGCGTTTGAAAAATTTCAAGCTGAAAAAAGCAATAAGAAAACTGCACAGCATTGGCACAAGCAGCACCAAGGTGGTATTATCAGTCTTAGCCAAAAGGTTATAAAACATTGTCATCGTCCTTTTCTGTTTCAATTCATACATATACTATTATATTATACAACATAGCTGTGCAAAATGCAAATATTATTATCCGTCATTTTGCACAATTTTTTCTTAATGGTTTCTTAATGTGGAAAATTTAAGGTAAGTGCCAAGCAAAACAAAATGCACAGCCCATATAAGACTGTGCATAGGTTCATTCTGTTTCATTCAATATGTTCATTATTTCGGACGGCGTAACAATAAAATCTTTCATGGGATAATGTTTCTTATTTCCCGTGACAACATAAGCATTATTATCACGCTTTTCCATTGCTACCTCGTAGAAAATAAGATCGTCCATATCCACAAGTATCTCCCCTGTCGGTTTCGGGTCAACTTTAATTCCATTTGAAATAATAGAATTTATCATTGTTTGGATAGTTTCAGCTTTTAGGTGAAACTTAGGTCTGTCCAAGACTTCCGCATATTCATCTATTATGTCATCATGAAACAGCGGCGTTATCCTGCCGTCAAGCACCTCACGAAGCACCATACACGGCGGAGATTGCGAATTTTTAGTGATAAGAGCAGATACGATAACATTTGTGTCAATAACAGCGCAGACTTTCATTTATCATTTTCTCCTGTTCTTTCTCACTTCTGCTATTTCAGCGTTTATCTCGTCCAAAGACATTTCAGGGACGTCAGTTGCCTGCTCTCTAAGCTTTTCAAACGCTTCAAGTCCCTCTGCTCTTGTAACAGCATTTTCAGGAAGAACTGTTTCAAATGGTATTCCACGCACCATTTTGCTGCGCACCATAAACATTCTGAAAGCTGTAGGAAGATCCATTCCTAATGCACTGTATATCTCGCTTACCTCATTTTTAAGGTCACTGTCAACACGGAATTGAACTAAAGTCTGATTTTTTGCCATACAAAACACCTCCAAATATATTAAAATGTATGTGTTTATCTTTCAATTATATTATATCATCATTTATATATATTGTCAACACAGTACACTACAAAATACACTATCATGAAAAAATATATTTGCTCCTAAAGATTGAAAAAAACATTATTTTGTGCTATAATTATCTTATTAAGGAGGCATTTTCATGGCAATAAAAGACAAAGTGCTGGAACTTCTCGACGATAACAAGGGCAAATATCTTTCAGGCGAACAGCTTGCTGACACGCTGGGCTGCACACGAGGGGCTGTTTGGAAGGCTGTGAAAGCTTTGCAGGAAAACGGCTACCCTATCTCTGCGGTGACGAACAAGGGCTATTCCCTTGATGAAAACACTGATATACTTTCCCTTGCAGGCATAAAAAAATATCTTGACCCTGACCGTCAGGGGCTTGAAATAGAGGTATACAAGGAAGTAAGCTCCACTAATCTGGTACTCAAAGACTATGCAAATCAGGGTGTGCCCGAGGGCAGGATAGTCATTGCAGGTATGCAGACCCAGGGGCGTGGAAGGCTTGGACGTTCTTTCTTCTCGCCATCTGATTCGGGACTTTACATGAGCATTCTTCTCCGCCCTGACATGGCTGCGGCTGACGCTGTTAAGATAACCACTGCTGCTGCAGTATCTGTTGCCCTTGCTGTGGAAAAGGTCAGTGATCAAAAGCCTGACATAAAGTGGGTGAACGACATATACATAAACGGCAGGAAGATATGCGGAATACTCACGGAGGCTTCTTTCAGCATGGAAAGCGGCGGACTTGACTACGCTGTGCTTGGTATCGGTGTGAACACCTACGAGCCGGAAGGCGGTTTTCCTGAGGCAATAAGAGATATCGCAGGACCGATATTCCACGAAAGAAAAAGCGATATGCGAAACAGGATAGCCGCAGAGATAATAAACAATTTCATGCGTCTTTATGACAGCTTTGAAGAAAACAGCTTTTACCCAGAATACAGAAAACGCTTGCTGTGGGTAGGCGAGAAGATAAACGTCATAAGAGGAAGCGAAAAAACTCCTGCCACAATGCTTGGGGCTGATGAGGACTGCCGCCTGCACGTCAGATATGAGGACGGCAGAGAAGAATATATTTCCTCAGGAGAGATAAGTATTCGCAAGGCTTAACATAATATACGAAATGTTAGGTATATCTAATGAAACAAACGGCTATGATTTTTTATAATTAATTCAGTTTATCAAATAATATCAGCAGGTCGAGTCATTGAGAAATGGCTCGATTTTTTATGCATTATAACTATATAAACGTTTTCGTTTATGTGTATTTCTACAAGTTAG
>NZ_QTYG01000051.1:0-16427 GCF_003462045.1 Ruminococcus sp. AM31-15AC
ATGAGCTGTGCATCCCCAAAGGGACGCTTGGGACGTGGGTGCAAAAGGCACGGATCGGAGAAATAGACACAGGTGCAGGCTCACGTACACCGGGAGAGTCACTTACTATAGCACAGCAGCTTCAGGCAGCAAACAAACGGATCAAAGAGCTTGAAAAGAAAAACCGTGAGCTTGAAGAGCTTAATGAATTTCTGGAGGAAGCATCTGCTTTTTTCGCCGCGAACCGTCGGAAGTCAGGAAAGAAGAACGGTTAAAGTTCATTTCCAAAAAGACTGATGACGGTAGGATCACAGGAAGGATCAGTTTTTACTGCAAGGCTTTGGAGGTTACAAGACAAGCATTTTACGATCATCTCAGTCATAAAAACGCCCCCTGGAAGTATCAGGTGCTTGCAGATGAAATGATGAAGATCCACGAAGAAGACCAATATAATGACTGCTACGGCAGAGAGCGTATGTATCTTGCATTGCAGCAGAGAAAGGATGCCGGGATGCTGCTGTAAAGAAATATGGAATCATTCAAAGCATGAACAGTGCAGGCGGAAGATGTCATGATAATGCACGCTGTGAAAGTATGTGGGCAAGAATGTAAGAAGAGCTGTTCTACAGCCGTGAGGACAAGCTGGAGAACTACACTATGAAAGAGTTGAAGACTATGATCTGGAGATATTATATGAGTTACTGGGTCAACAGAAGAATCTGCACCGCCAACGGTGGGTTGCCTCCGGCAGTTCGAAGAAAGCTCTACTATGATCATATCTTTCTCGCTGCATAATTCTTGTTCGGATAAAATGTGTCAAGTGATATTGACAAAACCAATAGTAGCTTTCGGTGACGGCATTCGTTCCGTTATCCATAAATATAACAAGGCTCTCAGAGTTGTTCTGAGGGCTTTGTGCTGTACATTACACCATCACTTAGTTTAATGGATCGAACTTTAAAAGAGATGTAATTTCTCTTTTTACTGCTCTTTTCAGTAAACAATACCGGATTTCAAGGAGTTTCATCACATTCTCTTTAGATCTCTTCTTTGCATCATCATATTTTAAGGCTTCTTTTATTTGATTATTTTCTTCCTCATCTTCTCCCACATATAAATTCAGCTGGGTCTTGACTGAGGTATCTATTTTTTTCAGATATAAAGAAACATCATCATCAGATATGCTATTGTTATCTTCGGCGACAATGTAAAGTAGATTTAATGGAGAATTACCATAAAATTTTGTATCAGTTCGCATCTTATTGTCTTTATACTCTGCCATTGAATTTAACGGGATTATGTGGTGAACCTGAAGTTTGTATTTCTTTTTATTCTCATCTGAATTATAAACATCATCTGTATACGCACTTATTGTTACACTGTAAGAACTGTCTTTATCCCTAGCAGAAAAATTAGGATAATAGCAAGACAGATAGTACTGTAAAATAGCGTTTTTAACAGATCCTTTCGGCGGTTCTCCATCCTTGATAAGTAACTTGTCCATGTCTGAAAATCCAACGTTTTCAAAAACACGTTCTTGAATAGAAGAAATCCAATTGACAATACTGGAATTACGATAATCATTCAAACCTTCAAGTAATCTATGAAGATGAGCGATAAACTGGGAATTCTGATCCTTATCAAATTCTCCAGAAAACATGATTGCCCAATACCAAGCCTCTATTAATTCGTGAATTTTATTATCGTTAAAGAACTCGTCGTTCATAAACAAAAATGATATAATTGATAACACATGATTATATGGAATATCATTTATTGCCTTAACTCCGCATCTGTTTTTCAAGAAATATAAAGCTCTGTCAATACCATTACAGCTAAGTTCAAAACAGTCATATATCTGATCCTTATCAAGATCTAACTTTGCTTTTCTCTTGGCATTCTCCATTGTGATTTTTGTCAAGTCAATGAACAATGCCCCAAATGGAACGGTATTTGAACTTTCAGTCGTCATAACCGCATTTGCATATAGTGACATGATATTCAGAAAAACATCAATGTATTTTGAATTTAGAAAGTCTTCTTTTTCAATACATTTACAGTTCTTCAAATATGTTTCTTTTATGTAAGCCGCTTTTGTATTAGAACGCGTATCAACATAATTGTACTTTTTGATTTCATCGTCTTTTAGGAGTGGTTTGTTTATAATTGAAAGAATTTTATCTTTAAAATCCTTATTATCTTCATGTAATGATGCTCTGGCGATAACCAAATCAAAAATGCTTAGGCTTACACCGCCTTTGTTAAGATTCTCGTATATATCAATAGCTCTTTCGCGCTGAGACTTCTTAACTTCAATAATTGACATTATCTGATAAAGATTATTAAGACATGAAATGAGGTATGTCTTTAAGTTATTAGCCCATTCTTCAGCAAGACTGTTTATTTTTTCTTCAAATTCCTCATTTCTTTCCGCTCCAGTTTCAATTGCAGCCGAGTATTCAGTGTAATTTCTATCATCAAGAAATTCTTTAGCAAAATCATCCTTAAGATCATCTGTTTCGTTAGCTGAGAATAAGGAACAGATGGTTTCTTTATAATCCTTGGCAATTTCACTTATTATTTTTCCAAGTGTTGTTTTATCCTTTGTAATCAAATAAAGAGGGATATAGAATAAATTACCGGATTTTGTACACCAATCTATAAGCTCTTTTGATTCTAAGCCTTTTGTTTTTGATTTATAGTATGGGTTAAAAGGCTTGTCTGCTGTTTTACCTGTTCTTGCATAATTCCTGAACTCAATTCTTTCTTTTATGTCGCCAGCAATGAATTCAGGGTAGCTATCAAATTTATCTGCTTCATAAGGGAATGAAAGCTTTTTTGCACCAAAATAAATAGCATCATCTGTCAATTGCTCATATTTAGGAAATGTAAGAAAGAATCTTCTTTTAAGCGAGGGTGAAAGAATTGTTTGTTTGCTTTTTTCTTCAACTTCATATATTACGTCGGAAAAGGCACAAGCCAAAACAGTTGTTCGCTGTTGACCATCAAGCAGATAGTCTATAACCCGAGGATAAGAGTCGACCGTATATGTTTCTTTCATTCCTATTTTTCTTACAGCAAATTCATTAGAGTCTCCCTCTAATAAGAGGATACTTCCAATAGGCATTTTAGATAATACAGAACAAATCAGCGATATCTGTCTTTCATCCTGTTTCCAAACAAAACTACGTTGAAAGTCCGGAAGAAGTATTTCATCACTTTTGATTTTTTCAATTATGGAAGTCAAAGAAAAATTATCCATTTTCATTTAAACTACACCTCACTTTTTTAATCTTTTATAGTACTCTTTTATTATAGAATCAGCAATTGTCCGTATTCTTACAGCATCTGATATACATAATGAATCCCATAGATTAGGCAGCATAGAAATCGTTCCGCTATCCTTATCAACAACAAAGTATTTAATCAAACATGATCTGCCTAATGGATTAAAAAGAATCAACGTTTTAACATCCTTTTTAGTAGGTGTCGATTTAGCGAATATGCTGTCGCTTCGTTCAACATCAAGCCCTGCTTCTTTCCTTTTGCTGTAAAACATTATAAAATAGTCAGCAATAGAATCAAGATCAGCAACACCTTTTTCGTTTGTGGATCTTAGAAATGCTAATACAGTAACAGGCATATAAGTAGTTTGTATCCTTGCTTTGCTTAAATCGGAGATAAAACAATCTTTAACTAGGTTTCCTGGCATATTTGCAAGTTCTAATTGCTGAGAATTATACTGTTTAACTCTATCAGATATTCTACTGTCGTGCTTTTGTTTTGTGATTTGATTAATTTCTTTATTGTCCTGACTGTTGGATAGTCGCAATTCAATTGCTTCAAGAATATCATCAATGAGGATCAATGGAACGGATTCTTCAATCAGTATTCTAGAAATATCGGAATCAGAAATACCGTTGTTGGCTTCCTTGAAAGCTACTATCTTTTCTATTATTCTATCATAATTATCCACGTTACCCTCCTCAATAACCTCGCTTATTCTTGAAAACTATTATTCAAACTTGCTGCAATATTCTTTTATAGCATCCACATCAACTGAACCCTCTCTTGCATTAATTTCATCAAGGAAATCATACAGATTAGTCACAAAATCAGAAGGAAGAGTTGAGTTATCAATTATCTTTTCATAAAGAATATCTACTCCGCCACGCATATAACTATAAAATAACTCTTCATCTTCTTTAGAAAAGTTGTTTCCCAAAGCTTTTTTAATTCTCTCTGAAACATCTGGCTGACTTTTTTCATCCAATAACATTATAGTTCTAAACACGAACATAATATCAGCGTTGTTTTTCATAAGAATATCACCAAATACAGCTCTTTCCTCATCAAAAGATCTGTCAAGAGGTTCAGCTCGCTGGTATGAGAAGCCTATAATTGGTGCTACAAGGTAGACATCATAACTTCTTGCGAAAATCTGATCACCAGCTTCATTGTAGGATGAAGATAACGCTCTTGCTCTTGCAGCGTGTCTGCCCTTAAAATTAAACTGTTTATCAAACATCAAAAGCCTCCTTGATCTCAGTTTCAACAGATGTAACCTTCCTGAATAAATAGCTGCTTCCTATTTTTCCGGAAAGATGTTCGTGAGCAATTTCGCCATCTGTATCTTTTATAAATATGATGACCTGTTCACAAATTTCAGGAATAGTATCACATACTGTTTTAATTCGTTTTTTATCAAATGCAGATAATGGAGCATCCATAACAAGGGGATAAGGCTCAGTTGTGAGTTTCTTCTCTTTCTTATCCTGCTCATATTTTTTTGCAGTTTCAATAACTCCGGTGATAAAAGCAAAAACAACAGATATACTCTGAGAAGTTGAGGTTTCCACTTCATCCTGAAGGTTTTGTACATCGTTTACCCTTATCTTAACATTGTACTTGGAGTCTATATTAAGCGATAGACCTTCCGAGTATATGTTTAAGAATATCCTGTTGATACACTCTTCAAGATATTCACGAACGCCTTTTTCATAGGATGAATATTCCTTTTCTATGTAATCATATGCAGCCTCAGCATACGAGCGGTATATAGCTATTTTTTTGTTTGTTTCATCCTGTAAAGAAAGCTCTTTTCTTCTGGAATCTTTGATCTTGATTTCACTTTCAATTTCATTGATCCGAGTAATGATTTTCCTGATTTCCTGCTCATCGTTATCTTGCTTTATTTTAATAGTACGCTGCTTTAATCGGAGCTGTTCAATATCCTTAACATTATCTAACTGCGCATCATAGTTTTCAATATCTAACCTTAAATCATCTATCGTTTCAATATTTTCCGTATCACTACGCAGCTTGTTAGCAACATACTCATAAAGGTCAGATGTTCCAGTAATTCTTGCTCTTCCTTCCGTTATATATGAACCGATCATATTACCAAAAGATTTTGGCGGAATGTAGTTGAGCAGGAGATTCAGCTCTTTTTCTTCGGGTGAACCATCCTTTATTTCTGTACCACAGATACATCTATGATGCTTGAAAATGTAGTCTATTGTTTTATCGTCAATAGACGGAACGCCTTTATCGACCACATCTGTTTCAGCAAGCATTTTTATTGCCCTTGCGATTAGATGCTGAGAAAAATAATTTACTCCATCTTTACTCAAATGCGAGAAAATGTCCTTTGCAGAATTATCAACAATTTGACTGAGTCGTTCTATTTTTCTTTCTGCCTCTGCTTTCTTTTTGGCAATCTCTTCGCCTTCTTTGTTTTTTACGATTTGCTCAGTAAGTTTATCATATTCTTGCTGAATAATTGGTTTAGCAGTTTCCAGCTCATCTTTACGATTGTTCAATCCCTGCATCTCAATTTCCAAAGCAGATATCTCTTCGGTCAACCTTGATACACTTTCATTTCCTGAATCGGAATACTGTTTATTATACTTACCAAGAACAGTATCGCTTCTCATCCTGCCTTTATCTTTCTTTGGGTCACTCTTTATATGAATAAGCGCATTGAGATAACTATCAAGTCCGAGGATCCGTCGAACTGCTTCTGCAAATTCATCACTTTTACCAGATTGTATTTCAGCACTCATTTTTTCAACACGTTCACCGTCAAAAAGAAAATATCTTGAAAGCTCTCTGGGAAGGATGCCATCAATAGTTTTATTTAGTTTATTCTCTGATTTAATAGTCTCAGTCTGCCCATCTTCTTTTTTATAAGTTAGAATACATTCTGAGAAACGTGGTTTGATTATGTCTCCGAGTAGATCCTTTTTATAAACTAAAGAACGCTTCAGGGTATACTCAATATCTCCGTGAACAAATACTAATTCAACAAATGTTTCTGCTGTATCAGTATTTGTCATTTCTGCCTTCTTTGATTTTGAGAAAATATCCTGATCCTTAAAATCTGTTCTTCCATACAGGCACCATGTAAATGCTTGAGCAAATGAAGTTTTGCCTGTACCATTATCGCCCATAATGATAGTTACATTCTTTACATGATCAGTTGAAAAAGTTACAGTCGTTTTTTCTTTGAACTGTCTGAAATTCTGTAGTGTTATTTGCTTGAAATACATTCTACTTCCTCCTGTATGATCTTAATGATCTTATCTGCCATTTGACTGTCAGACAATTCCTTAGACTTGTTATTCTTTGCCTCTGATGTTATTATACGATAAACTATCGTTTTTATCTTTTTCTCATCTAAAGTGTTATATCCCGTATCATTCATAATAATCGAACTCCTCTACAAATGAGTAATCCTCTTCTTCTATACCATATTCTTCTCTGATATCATCAAGTATTGCATTGCTTTCCACATAATTGTCAGCAAGTCTTGCAAATTCAAATGCACGTGCAAGCTCGTTTTTGACCATAGTAATTGTTAAATTCTTGCTTTCATCAGTCATATATATCGATGAACCAAGAGGCTTAGGAAGGGTGATAAAATCGTAAATTTCAGCATATTCTTTACCTTCAGCCAAACGTAGAACACGTCCACGCCTTTGAATGTATTCTTTTGGATTTGTAGTACTTGCAAGAATAAAAGCCGTTTTTATACTTGGTATATTAACACCTTCATCCAAACACTTTATTGCAATTAATGCCTGAAGATTGTCACCGCTTGCAAATTCACTTTTAAGAAGTTCACGTTTTTCAACGTTTTCCTTAGAAGTAAACTGTGATACTCTCATTCCCAATTTATTGCCAAGCATATCAGTAACTGCGTCTATTTGACGAGTTTCTTCTTCATACACTTCAAGTTTGTCTCGTGTATAATCTGGAAGTGAAGCCGAACCACAATAGACGAGAATATTATACTTATCTTTATATAGTCCGATTTCCTTAAGCAATGCCTGCAGTTTGCTTTCGGCAGCAGCTACAATTCTTGAGCGAGCCATGGCAAGTTTCTTGCCTTTTTCGTTTAGCTTATATGTACCATCTTTAGCTTTTACAAGGCACTTTTGCATTGATTTGGATATGTTTGAGTACTTATTAAGTTCATCGTCATTAAGGCTAACGATAATGGGATAATACTTATACCTTGTAAGTTTCTTCTCCTTAATTGCTCTTCCGAGATCGTATGATATGCATTTATCTCCAAAGTAATCATACAACTTCTTTGTGCCTGTAGGATCTCCATATCGATCGAGCGTTGCAGATAATGCAAGGCGATACTGAAAATTGCCATTCAACAGCTCGCTCAAGTATCTTGCACCGAAATTATGTGCTTCATCAACAACAAATAAACATTTTCCTCTTATTTTAGAAATGGTGTTTTGAACGTACTCCGAGGAATAGGTGGCATTTGTACAGATAAAACAAAAGAAGTCCTTGCCACGAACATTTAGCTTTTGATTCCTTATAGCTGATTCAAGTCTGTTTTTCCAGTTTTTCTGAGTCGATTCACTATATCCTATGATGGGACTAATATTGAATTTTTCAAGATCTTCGACCCACTGTTCAACAAGATGTTGATATGGGCATACAATTATTACAGCGAGTTTCCCGTGAAATTCATCACTAATCCTAACGATTGATCCAAGAGCTGTTATTGTTTTTCCAGTACCTGTTGCCATATCGAATATGCCTTGAAAACCATGAGAAGCCCATGTATCAATAGCTTCTTCTTGATAATCATAAAAAGGTGGCTTATCAGGTCTGCAAGGTAATTCCGAATGAGTCTTGCGCTTTTTAAGAATCGTTGGTACTGGAGGAAATTCTGTTTCAAATGTATTATAATCTATATCGCTCTTTTTGTATTTTTCGATTATTACTTCATTTAATTCCGGGAAAGAAATAACTTCGATACCTGGTTCTGAATCATTCCAAATGGCGGTAAAAGCATTTCTCTTTTTATTTACACGCTCATTTTCAAATTCATTTGTCCAAGAACGAAAAACATCGATTGCTTCATAGTTTACGTTTATTGCTGTATTCGTTTCATTCATAGAGCCAGAAAAAGCAATCGTATTTCCACAAGAATCTGTTATTAATCCAAGTTTTTCATGATACATTCCAACCTGACGATCATTATCACAAAAAGCAATTTTTATATCTAGAAAACCATCTTTGATAAGATTAGCAAGTAAGTTTAGTCTTTCCTGCTCGAACTCATTTTCAGGTTCTTTCATCTCTTTGTTCAGAACTGATTTTATTACATCATCACACTGTTTGTATCCGGCTTTTATCGCTGCTATGTCATCATCAGTCAGATATGGTGACGCAACTAGGCGAATTTTTCCACCATTCTTCACGAGCCCTTCTATCCCATATGAAGTATTTGAAAGAATAGTTGATGAAAAAAAGCCAACTGCACGATCATACTGAACTGCTTCACGTAATGCTGGAATTAAGAATTCACCTGATATATCCGTGAGTAATGAACGATATTCTGTTTCTATTTTAAGTTCACTTAATGGCATTTTTTACACCTCAATTCAGCTATTTTCTTCTATATAAGATAGGGCATCATCAAGCATATCGAAATCTTCATCAGTGTTAAAGTAACCAACACTAAATCTTACTGTTCCACTTGGAAATGTTCCATTAAATTTATGTGCAAGGGGAGCACAGTGTAATCCGCTTCTAAAAGCTATATTCATATTACTTAATACTTGTCCGATCTCATCAGGAGCATAATTATCAAATGAACATGAAACTACTCCCACCGAGAGTTTAGGATTATAAACTGTAATATTTTCATAAGAGCCGAGAATATCTAATAGTCGTTTATGATTACGCATCTCTTGCTCATAGATTGCATTAACTCCTGCTTTAAGCATCCACTCTATTGAAGCGTGCAATCCGGCAATTGCAGTTGTATTATGACTTCCAGCTTCATAGCGTATTGGTATTTCAGAAGGCATATCCTGATTAGCAGATTCTATTCCGGTCCCCCCTATGATAATCGGTTCAAGGTCATTGGGAAAATCAGTGATAAATCCTGAAATCCCAAGCGGACCGTATAAAGTTTTATGACCAGCAAAAACAGCATAATCAAATATAGTGCTGCTCAGATTAAGATCTATTAATCCTGAGCTTTGACATAAATCAGCAATGTTAATTGCGCCGTATTTTTTTGAAGTTAAGAAGAGTTTTTCAATAGAACATACCGCTCCAAAGACATTGCTGACATGGCTTGCAATAACACAGAACGGTTTTTTATCTTTAAACTGTCTATCAATATCTTCAATTTGTAATTCGTATGTTGTTTTATTAGCACTCAGTTCTATTATATTGAACGATGTAAACTTGTTGAGATAATGAAGCGTTCTTGTAACTGCATTATGTTCAAACGGAGTAATGTAAACATTAGCATTTACTGGGATCTTTATACCTTTTAATATTATGTTTAATGCTTCTGTTGCAGTATTAGTAAATACAACTTTTTTGTTAGTACAATGGAAAAGGCTTAAAAGAAGCTCTCGAGTTTCATCTGCAATATGACTTGCTTTTGATGATAACTTGTGTTGTCCTCTTCCCAAACTGACACCGCAACTTCTGGCAAACTCATCCATAGCCTGGTATACACACTCAGGCTTTGGAAATGTTGTCGCTGCGTTGTCAAAATATGCTATACGATCCATTAACTCACTTCCTGTTTACTATAAGCACATTTTTTTCAATATATCGATTAGTATCTGTCTCTTTTCGTTTTCGGAAATAGACTGTCCCATCTCATCAATAGCAGCTGTGATATCTTCATAAAGAAGATTAGCTCTAGAACTATATTCTACCTTATCAAAACTGCGCTCGATCTCCTTGCCATCTTCACCGACGAAAGTCATCTTAAATCTGCTTGCAGAGCTATTGCTGTAATCATGTTCCTCTGTATTATATCGCTCAATAGTCTCTTTGAAAGTTTGCAGACTATTCTGAAACTCAGCAGCAGTACTGTTATTCCAATCGTTAAGTTTCAATCCAGTCAAAGCTTTTCCTATTCGTTCGGCAAATGTTTTTTCATCGCTATTAACAGATTCTATAAGATTAAGTATTGAGTTTTCATTATTGTCAAAAAGATGTTGTATTGTTGTTTCATCTAATTTTTCATACCATTCATTCAATATCGACTGTAACGAAGCCGTATCATTGTTTCCAAAAGTATTCTTTATTGTGATTATTACGTATTTGGTAAGATCTGCTTTTCCTCCATCAAAAATGGATTTGGCTTCCTTTATTTTCTTGGCAAGTGCAGAACCGATTTCTTGATTAAATATAGCAGGCAGTTCTGCTAGCAGATAGTCTCTTGAATTAATATTTGGTTTCTTTAATGATTTAGGAAATGCAGAAACAGTCTTAGGTATTTTTTTACCATTAGAATAATAGCACTGCATATCTCTTGAGCATTTAGGAAGAGTAAGATACCATCTGTTTATAGCATTTAAGATGAATGCAAAACTATTTGATGCTCTTTCACTTTCCTCAACATGATCCGCAAAAAGTGTTTTTAATTGAGTAAGATACTGAGTTTTATTGTCATCCCAATCTTCCATTTGAACAGAATAAAGATATGGTTTATCGTTTATAGCGTTTAGCAGATCAGCTGTAAGACGAATTTCTTCACCATTCATTTTAAAAATGAGATCTTTTTTTACTGAATGAAGAACTATTCCTATAAAAATTGGAATAACACCTTTCTTTAATCCAATATTGTTTTCTGGTGCTGTAAGATCATAGTATAGTTCAGAAAACGTCTTTTCACCTGAAATTGTACTTTTAAAAAAATCTGATATAGTATTCAATACATATTTAAGATTAACATCTTCTGGTGCTAAATCCAGATAGTATTCAATATCGTTCTTTTTTAAGATGCCGGTTTGAAGCAAGGCACTTCTCATGAAAGAAACATCTTGTCCAGTACCTTTCAGACCAAGGTTTTCTTCAATTCTATCATTTTCAAGCAAAGCTGTTATTATCTTTGTCCTACTATTTACCGCAACTCCTGATAATCTATCTTTGTTAAGTGATTCGTTGTTAATTATTGGAGTTCTGGTATATATTTCGTTACAAATTTGGGAAAGCAAAGAACTTAACTGTGATTTTCTGCTTATCGCCAATGCTTTTCCTTTATAATAATATGTGGCTCTATGCAATTCCGGAGATAAGTAGGAATTAATAAAATCAGAAACAATATCACTATGATCATCTAAATAAAGTGTATATTCATCATACAGTATATGATCATCAACTGCTTCACTTCTAAGCTCACTGATTGCCAAGTATCTGATTATTATTTTGGTAACGGATATTTGAGCTGACGGAATGATTGTAATATGTCTTTGATTCTCAGACAGATATTTTTGAACTTCGGAACTGAACTCATTAAATTCAATATTATCAGTTGGAAAAACAGCATATATTATGCCAGTGGTTTCACTCGGCACTTGTTCTTTAATATCTGCAATATATGTCTCTATATCAACAAATTTAACTTTAAAATATCGTGTTATACAGTTATCATCATTATATGCAGTAGGGTAATAATACCTTTCTCCAACGCCTTCACTTATTATTTCTTGATTATTCTTGTTTCTTTTTATAGAAGCGATACGCTTTTCAATCTCATCATTAATGTTGATTCCGCTGGTTTCTTTAAGGCAAAGGAATCCATTACTGCTTTTTCTGTAAAGAATATACTGCTCTGAGATAAGCTCTTTTATACAATCGGTAACTTGCTTTGAATCGTAATCAATAGCAAATATCGTACATATAACATCAGTAGTAGGCGTTAAGCGTTCAAACTGCTGTATAAAGTGAATTACTGCTATTGTTTTTATTATTTTCGCTTCAAGTGTATCCGATTTAAAACTTCTAAGTATTCTTGAAGACAAAGAATACACCTTATATATTTCAGATGTCGTAAGCTCTTTGCGAAATTCATCTTCAAAATAGTCATAAAGATAATCAGGAGTTATAAACGGAACTTCTCTATTAGATCTATTAATAAACTGACTAAGTGTATTCTTCTGGCTTGACGATAGGAAAGTAAATAAAGTACGTTCATTCTGAGCTACTCTTTCAGACAAGCGAGGAAGAATGAAAGTAGTAACAGGATGTAATGGATAACAGCCATCAATTACCAGCTCCTGTTTCCCCTTGATAAGAGAATTATCATCATATGCCTTGTATAAATCATCAAAAACAGCAGCGTTGTTCTCTCTGAATCCGTTCCATCCTTTTTTATGCTTTATTGTATGTGAAATTATTTCATACATTTGAGAGAAATTGTTTGTAAGATTAATGTGCTCAAAACGGCCCGATATACCTCTCCATCCATCAACTTTATCTTGTGAAAGATTCATATCTATATAGTTTGAAATGTCTTTATGACAAATCAACATGAGATAAAGCTGCTGTGACGACTCACGGCAACACTTTTCAGCGAAATCCTGAAGCATTTTAGTTTCGCTTTCTGAAGCTGTAGTAATATTCGATTCAAGGTATTTGCCAAATTCATCATAAACCACAAAGATACCGGCAAATCCTTTTTTTTTCAATTCAGCATTTACCTTATCATAAATATCTATGATACTGCTATCTACAAAAGGATTAAATACACTACCAGAGGTGAGCTGCGGATGCAGTGTTGTAAAAGTATTATAGGCTTCTGCGTCATTTTCAGATAACCTATTAATAAACACCTCTGCATTCATACCTATTTTTTCGGTGAAGCGTGTGTATGTTTCAGGATATTCATCTTTCCACATATTAATAGTTCTGATTGCCGAATCAAAATAGGTCTCTGGCATAATATCGTTAAAGTTATAAACATTCAATGCTCTCTGTAACGCACTAAGAAATGCCTGCGACATTTTGCCACTGTTGCCATTTATAATAACAGGAAGCAATCTTTTGTTTGATGAAAGATAGTTATCTATTTTTTTATGAAGCTCACAATTGCACCTTTTAATTTTAGGAAGAAGTCTGCTAAACAAGTTTTTATCAGCATTAAAAAGCAAACTCAAAGCAATGAGCACACAAAGAGACTTTCCTCTACCGTATGCTCCGGTGAGGATCTTAGCTTTAGAACTTGCTGTTTCCTTAACGGAATCGAATATATTGTCGATTATATCTAAACAAGCATTTGTTGGAATAAAGCCATCTATTATCTTCTGATCATTAAAGTCGTATTCTATGTTAATAGAGGATTGAAATCCTTTAGAAACCCTAATATAATCACTTATCATTTCTGCTCACACCTGACTTAAATCTGATTTAATTTCTCATAGTACAGCTTTATGCAGTCTGTATAACTCATTTCAGTAGTTATCTCTACGACATCAAGACCCGCTGTACGAATAACCTTAACATATCCTGCTTTTTCAAGTCTGTACAGAATATTAATGATCCTTATCATATCAAGGTTAAAAGCCTTTCCAAGGCACTTATCATCTTTTACCAATGAAGCAATCTTCAGTTCTCTATTACCATTAGAATTCTTTATTATTATAGCAAGAGAAATAAGATCAGGAAGAACCTCTTCTTTGATCATTACCTTTTTGTATATACGTTCGTTATTCTTGTTATACAGATATTCAATAAGTCCAAGTTCAGTAAGCGGATTTTCTATATTATCTTCTGGATCAATAACGGCTTTAATTTGCTTATGATTGTAAGTGTTGATTAAACATTTAAAGTCATCTGAGATGGAACGTTCACCCGGAATATTTCTTTCAGGGTTCATTCTTACATACTTCCTAATGCTTATCTGAAAGTCATCCTCCGAAAACTCAATACAATCAAAAGCATTATGAAAAACAAACCAAGATGTTGCAATTTCTTCATTACAAGCTAATTCATAATGAATGAGACATAAAGATCCTGATTCTTCAAAATAGGGGTCATTGTCATAGATAGTCTTCCCAAGTTCAGTCAACGTCTGTACTCTATGGCCTGATAAAGGCTCACTTGCTATTCCGGTGGCTAACATCCAGTATCGAAGTGATTTTACCATGTTTGCACCAATTCCAAGAACATCCATAGGATTACCAGCATCCCCGAGGAATACTCCCGGGCATTTTTCGATATTCTTTATTCCTTTATTTAACCAACCTTTTCTTATTGAAAAAGTTTCATGACCTCTAAATTTCATAATATCTATCCCTTGTTTTCTTTAGTTTTAAGGTATTTATCCATTAAGCATCCGCCATCAAGATATTTAGCAGTAACACACATTTTGCACCGTTTACATTTTTCTTCATTTATATGATAACTTCCGCCTGTAATTGAAATAGCACCAAACCTACACAGCGATTCACATTTTAAGCATTTACGACACGCATTAAATTTCCTAACTTGATAACCGATCATTCTTTGAAGGTCATCATGCTTTGCTACATTCATGGTCTTGACTTTTACTGAATACTCATAATCTTCTTGATTAAATGGTTGAACAGAAATTATAGGCGTATTTGTTTTCATATCAAGAACAATTACTTCGTTCAATAGTTTCCTCCCTAACTCTTTTGATACTCTTCCGAACGGAGTTAGCATATTAAGGAATTCATCATCCATAGGTCTGACAAGTTTATATATTTTGGCATTATCTTCAGCGGTGCAATTGGTGTATTTGATCTTAACATCTTCAGCAGCCTTAACGCCGTTACCGCCTTGTCGAGCTTTCCATTTTCCTGAATCAACGTAAACTTCTGCATCTGGTTTTCCAATCTTTTTAGCGAACTCAATTAGAAAACTTCTCCATTGAGCATACCGCTCTGGCATATAAATTGATGTTAAGAACTGAGCTCTATCATTATTATTAGGACAACACCAGCAGCCGACTCTATCATAGCCTAGTCGATAAGCATAGTTAAAATCAATTTCCTCACTTAATATATAGAGCCATATCTCAATGTCCGACCAATAAAAGATAGGGGAGGCAACTTTCTGTTTCTGAATTTTTACAGATTCAGCATTATCTTCGACACGGTTATACTTACTTCTACTTACGGATTCACAACGGCGAATTCCATAAAAAGTAAGTATGTTCTTATCTCTATAATAGCGATTAAGAATTCTTGTTATCGGTCCGGTTTTAAACATAGAGCAGCACCAACGCATCATTCTTGCAGGTGGACCAATATCTTCGCATACTTTCATGAAATCCTGTTCACGATTTAAAGCAATTCTGAAAATAGTTTTGGGATTATCTGCCCTAAATCTTTCAGCATAATCAAGTGTTGTCGGAAATTCAAGCGTTGTATTGCCGAAAATATGTACTAAACTCGGCTCACTAAGAGCTTTGACAGCAAGATCAGCTGTTACAGTTGAATCCTTACCGCCTGAAAAAGAAACAACTACGCTTTCAGTAGGGTAGTGAGAAGCTTCTTCACGAATGAATCTATGTGCTTCATCTATTATATAGTAGTTTCTTTGAGCATTTGCTTTAGTAAAATCCGAAATAAAGCAGTCGAAATACTCATATGTGTTTAATTTTTTATATTTTTCTAGTTCAGAAATAATATACTCAGGATCATACTTTTTATAATACTTTGTAGTTATCACTTTAGATTTGCCGTTAAAATAATAGCGGTTATTATTTGCCCACACAGATTGATTGTGGTATTTCATTGGTTCATCCAATAATATTTCAACAAGAAGTCTTTCTTCTGGAAAAACAGGACGAATATCTGCTGAAAGATAGTTTATACCACTTTGACATAATGGGCATTTTTTTGTCTTACTATCGTTAACTTCCTTAATAATAGGTATGTTGCAATGGTCGCACCAAAACACCTCGGTAGGGATTACGGGTTCTGTTTCATTTCCACACAATTCACACTTTGCCCCATTTGTTTCGTGATTACAGTTTCTACACCACATAATATCCCTCCCTTTTAAAGCTAAATAGATTACTATATATCATAAGTTAATATCAATTATAATTTCTAAAACGAAACAACGTAAACTACAACGAGAATTAGTCTACTTGCACATAGTTACTCTTTTAATAATATCACATTTTTGACAAA